>NZ_ATLN01000082.1:0-101092 GCF_000416195.1 Pseudomonas sp. CFII68 | reverse complement strand
GCGAGCAAGCCCGCTCCCACATTGGTTTTGTGTGGACCCAGTCATCACGGAACCCCATGAAACTCCGCCTCGCCCTCACCCTCTCCCTACTCCCCTACCCCCGACCTGCTGGCCGACACCTTCGAGCGCGACCAGGCCCTGAAGCTGCCCGACATCGTGATCAGCGCCAACCGCCAGGTCGAAGCCCGCAACGACAGCAGCGCCGCCAATACCGTGTTCACCCGCGACGACATCGATCGCTTGCAACCGGCCAGTGTCACTGACTTGCTCAGCCGTGTGCCAGGCGTGCAGGTGGCACCGCTGGGTGGGCGCGGCAGCCTGCCGGGGATTTACATTCGCGGCACCAAATCGGCCCAGAGCCTGGTGCTGGTGGACGGTCAGCGCATCGGCAACGCCACCTCCGGCGACAGCAACCTGCAACGCCTGAACATCAACCAGATCGAGCGCGTGGAAGTGCTGCGCGGTTCGCGCTCGGTGATCTACGGTGCCGATGCGGTGGGTGGGGTGATTCAGATTTTCACCCGCCGCGGCAATGAGCAAGGCCTGCAACCGCGCCTGCATATGGGTGTCGGCAGCCACCAGACCTGGGAACGCAGCCTGGGCCTGTCCGGCGGCGACGAGCAGACCCGTTTCAACCTCGGCGCCAGCCTCGACGAGAGCGCCGCAAGCAATCGGACCCGCGAGTCCTACGCCAGCGACCGCGACGACGATGCCAACCGCAACCAGTCCTTCAGCCTGAGCCTGAGCCATGCGGCCAGCGATGACCTGGAAGTCGGCCTGAACCTGCTGGATAACCGCGGCAAAAGCGAATACGACAACCCGTTCGGCCGCTTCGACCCGGTCACCTCCGAATCCCTGCCCCAGCAACCCTACAGTGAGTTTGCGGTGAGCAGCTTCAGCACCTATGTGGACGGGCGAATCAACGACGTCTGGAAATCACGCCTGGAACTGGGCCACAGCGAGAACCGTGAAAAAACCTTCGACAAGCTCAGCGATGTCCGCGAAGTGTTCAACACCTACCGCGATTCCGTGACCTGGCAGAACGACGTGACGCTGGACGCGCGCAACAGCCTGATCGTCGGCGGTGACTGGTATCAGGACCGGGTCAACAGCAGCACGCCGTTCGACGAAGACAGCCGCTGGAACCGTGCCGCGTTCATCCAGCACCGCCTCCAAGCCGAAACCTTCTCCACCGAACTGGGTCTGCGGCGCGACCAGAATCAGCAGTTTGGCGGCCAGAACAGTTGGAGCGGCACGCTCACCCTGCCGATCAACCCGGACAACGACGTATTGCTGACCTACAGCGAAAGCTTCCGCGCGCCGACCTTCAACGACCTGTACTACCCGGACTTCAGCAACCCCGGCCTGAAACCCGAAACGGCAAAAAGCTACGAGCTGCAATGGCGCAGCCAGCTGAGCGACAGCGCCCGCCTGGAGACCTCGCTGTACCGCACGGACCTGGAAGACGCGATCATCTTTGGCAGCAACTCACGCCCGCAGAACGTCGCCTCGGCGCGGATCAACGGTTTTGAGATGGCCTACCTGCAGGATGTGTTCGGCTGGCAGGGCAACCTGGGCCTGGCCATCATCGACCCACGCGACCGCGACAGCGGCCACACCCTGGCCCGCCGCGCCCGACGGACCTTGAGCCTGGACCTGGACCGCCAATTCGACCGCCTCGGCCTGGGCGCCACCTGGCAAGCGGTGAGTGGCAGCTACGACGATGAAAACAACCGCAATGCCCTGGGCGGCTATGCCCTGCTCGGGTTGCGCGGCAGTTGGGCATTGACCCGGGAGGTTAAGCTGGAGATGAAGGTGGATAACCTGCTGGACAAGGGGTACAGCCGGGCGCTGTATAGCCATGATGGAGGCCAGTATGGGTATCGGGAGGAAGGTCGGGCGTGGTTGTTTGGGGTGACTTGGACTCCCTCCCTCTGATCCGTGATTTGTAGCGTTTGAGCGGGCCTCTTCGCGAGCAAGCCCGCTCCCACAGGGATCTGTGGTGGATACAAAATCAGCGTTCGCCGCAAATCCCCTGTGGGAGCGGGCTTGCTCGCGAATCAGGCGCCGCGGTCTATCTGTCTGGCGCAATCAATTCGCACAACCGCACCGTCGCCTCGATCATCTGCCCACTGGGCCGCTCCAGCCCCTTGTCATTGACCAGCAACAACCGCCCCCGCGCCACCGGCCAGGTTTTCCAGGCGTCGAGTTGCGCCTGCTCCGTGGCCAGGATGATCTGCGGATTGCGCTGCAGCACCGCTTCCACACTCACCTGCGGGGCCGGCAGGCTCAGGTCGGCGAAGACGTTGCGCGCCCCGCATACCGCCAGCGCATCACTGATGATCTGCCCGCCCCCGACGGTGTACAGCGGTCGGTCCCAGACCTGGTAGAACACCGGCAACGGTGGGTCCCGTCGATAGCGCTGGCGTAAGGCCTCAAGACGCACACGCAATTGCGCCGCCCGTTGCACGCCCCGCTCCGGGCGGCCGAGTTGCAGGGCAATGTCTTCAATTTGCGCGATGAGCTGGTCGAGGCTCCGGGGTTCGGCGACGTAGAGGGGGATGCCCAGGCCCTTGAGCTGTGCGCGCTGGGCCGGGCCGACACTGCCGGGCCAGAGCAGGAGCAGGTCGGGCTGGAGGCTGAGCAAGCGCTCCATGTCCAGTTGGCCGTAACGCCCTACGGAAGGCAGGTCTTTAAGGATTGGCGGACGCTCACCGCCATCCAGCACGCCCACCAAGAGGTCGGCGGAGCCCAGTTCAACGACGATTTCCGACAACGACGGCGCAAGGCTGACGACCCGCGTCGCCGCCATCGTCGAGGCGCTGACGGCCAGCAGCAAGACCGCCAGCCAGCGGTTCATCAGCCGAGTTGGCGCGGGATGCGGTACAGGTAGAACAACACGGTGGTCGACAAGGCCAACAGCATCAACGGCACCGCTTCCAAGCCCACGAACACCGCAAGGGCGCCGACCCAGGCCGGTAGCCCGGCCACCAGGAAGGCCGCGCGGCGACGAGCTGCCAGGTCAATCCAGGCCTGGGGTTCTTCGGGCGTGTCGAGGGCTTTCTGGGTGGCGATCAAGGCCTGTTTATAAGGCCCGAAGAAACGCAGGCTGACAAACATCGAGGCCACGCCGGCAATGAACAACGGCATCGCCAGCACTGGAAGAATCGCTTCGCCCTCACCGAACACCGCGTTGATCACAAACAGAGGCAACAAGGCCAGCGCCAGGTATTTCCACCAACTGACGGACAGTCGCCGCCGAACCTGACCGCGCGTCACGCCCGGTCAACCTCGCCTTGGTGCTCGTTGCCCATCATGTGGTCGAGCTTGCTGGCCTTGGTCGCCAGGTAGAGTTTGTTGTGGGGGTTGTGGCCGGTGTGCAGCGGCACACGCTCGGCCACCACGATGCCCATGTCGGTCAACGCCTTGACCTTGCGTGGGTTGTTGGTCATCAAGCGCAACGACTTCACGCCCAGATGCTCCAGCATCGGCAGGCAGATGCTGTAGTCACGCAGGTCGGCGGCAAAGCCGAGGCGTTCGTTGGCTTCCACGGTATCGGCGCCGCCGTCTTGCAGTTCATAGGCGCGGATCTTGTTCAACAGGCCAATGCCACGGCCTTCCTGGCGCAGGTACAGCAGCACGCCACGTCCTTCGCGGGCGATGGCCTGCAGCGCGGCCTCGAGTTGCGAACCGCAATCGCAGCGCTGGCTGAACAGGGCGTCGCCGGTCAGGCATTCGGAATGCAGGCGGCCCAGCACCGGAGAACCGTCGGCGAAATCACCCAGGCTCAGCACGACGTGCTCGCGGCCGGTGGCTTCATCGAGAAAACCATGCATGGTGAATTGCGCAAAGGGCGTTGGCAGCTTGGAAGCGGCAACAAAAACGACAGGCACCGGTGTGCTCCTGATCTAGTACTGGAGATTCGCAGAGGCGGGCATTGTAACAGCACGATCCGACAGACGCTTAGGCTGAATTATCGCCTATTAGCATCGAAAAGTTTGATCAAGGCTTCGGTGGTTTGCCGTGCTCGTCGAAAGGATAGGGTTGCTTCCAGCGTTCGAAAATCGGCTTCAGCTCACCGCTCTTCACCAGCACTTCCATGCGTCGGTCGAACAGCGCACGCAACGTACGGCCGTTTTCGTTGTTGGCGAAGCCCAGGTACAGCGGCAAGTTGATCAGCGGCGAGAGCTTGAATTGCTTGGGATCGTCGGCCTTGGCGAGCACTTCCTCGATTTCCATCGATGCATCGATGTAGAAATCCGCTCGCTCATGAATCAGCATCGGCAAGATACCCACCGCCCGGTGGATCTCATTGAAACGCCGGATGTTGGGCAGGTAGTTGTTGTATTCGTACCCGCGCATCCATACCAGCCGATAGCTGCCAATCGTCGCCAGGGTGGGCGTCGGCTTGGACGCCAGCCCCAGGGCATAGATGTGATCGACGTCGTAATGCCACTTCGGGTAAAGCACGCCTTCGGACTCATCCCGATAGGCGCCGACCTGCACATCGACCTCGCCGCGCTGCACCAACCCGATCGAGCGGGTGTAGGGCACGCTGCGGATCTCCAGCTTGACGCCTTCAGGTTCGAACACCGCACGCAGGATGTCCCAGCCCATGCCCTGACCGTCGGCCTGGGTGTAATCGGCCCACTCCTCGCTGGCCGCGCGGACCTTGCCAGGCAGCGGCGTCGACTCGGCCACCCTCGTCCCTATACAGGCTCCCAAACACAGCAACAGCAGTAGTGCGCGGCTTACGCCCATGCCTGACTCCCTCAGGTGAAACACCACACCAATCCTTGCATTGCCAGCCAGGCGAAAACCCCGGCCAAGACATCATCGAGCATGATTCCGACGCCTCCGTGCACATGCCGGTCGATCCAGCGGATTGGCCACGGCTTGAGGATATCGAAGAAACGGAACACCAGGAAACCCGCCAGCAACCAATACCAGCCTTCCGGTACCAACCACAAGGTGATCCACATGCCGACCATTTCGTCCCAGACGATGCCTTCATGATCGTGCACCCGCAGGTCGTCCGCCACTTTGCCACACAGCCAGAAGCCAAACAGCATGGTGATGCCCAGCATCAGCCAATAACCCCAGTCCGGCAACATCTGCCATAACGGTATGAAGGGTAGCGCAACCAGCGAGCCCCAAGTACCCGGGGCCTTGGGTAAAGTACCCGAACCGAAGCCAAATGCCAGGAAATGCCAGGGATTGCGCCAGACCGAAGGCGGAACGAACTCTGCCGGGACCTGGTTGGGATGATCTGTCACGGTGTCTCCCGAAAATGTTGATAGCCCCGCACTCGCGGAGTGATGTCGTGCCCATCGCTGTCGACCAGCGTGACACCTTGCCCGGCCAGCACGCTGCCGATCACATGGATCGGCCAGCCTTCGGCCTGCAACGCCGACAATCGGCTCGGTGGCACGGCGAACAGCAGCACGTAATCGTCACCGCCGCTCAGGGCGACCTGCTCGGCGTCCGCCCGGCCAAGAAACGCTAGCAAAGCGTTGGACAGCGGCAGTCGGTCCCGTTCAACCTGTAAAGCCACCCCGGACGCCACGGCGATATGCCCGCAATCGGCCAACAGGCCATCGGAAATATCCATCGCCGCGCGGGCCTTGCCCCGCAGCGCCAGGCCCAGGTCGATCTGCGGACGTGGCGACCAGTAATGGGCCAGCAAAGGCTCGGCAATCGCAGGTTCGGCACTGCGCTGGCCGAGCACCAGTGGCAATGCGCCGGCGGCATTGCCCAACTCGCCGCCGACACACAGCAGGTCGCCGGGCTGCGCGCCGCTACGGGTCAGGGCCTGGCCGGACGGCACGCGGCCAAACACCGTCATGGTCAGGCTCAGGGGCCCACGCGTGGTATCCCCTCCCACCAGCGCCACGCCACAGGCCTGGGCCATCTGGTTCAAACCGCGGGCATAGGCTTGCAGCCAATCGGCGGTCACCGTCGGCAAGGTCAGGGCAAGGGTAAAGGCGAAAGGCTTGGCGCCCATGGCAGCCAGATCGCTGACCGCCACGGCCAGCGAGCGCTGGCCGAGCAGGAACGGGTCGCACGGGTCTGGAAAATGCACACCGGCCACGAGCGTGTCGGTGGACACCGCCAGCTGTTCCCCGGGAGGAACGGCCAGCAAGGCGCAGTCGTCGCCAATTCCCAGCGCAACGCCCTCGCCGCCCTGCGCGCAAGGCGCGGCGGCGAAGTAGTTACGGATCAGCTCGAACTCACCCATTAAGTGTCGTTCAAGCGCCAATCAGCGCTTGAACGCCTTCACTTCAGCTTCACGCAGACGCGGGGCGAGTTTGTCGAGCACACCGTTGACGAACTTGTGGCCATCGGTGGAACCGAAGACTTTCGCCAACTCGATCCCTTCGTTGATCACTACCCGATACGGTACGTCGACGCGCTTGAGCAGTTCCCAGGTGGACAGGCGCAGCACCGCCAGTTCAACCGGGTCCAGCTCTTCGATGGTCAGGTCCAGGCAAGGCGTGAGCGCGGTGTCGATTTCGGTCTTGAACTGCGGGACCCCGTGCAGGATCTCGCGGAAGTAAGCACCGTCGACATCACTGAAATCGTTGTCGACCCGAAACTGCGCTTCGATCTCGTTCAGCGATTGCTTGGCCATGTGCCATTGATACAGCGCCTGGGTCGCGAGCTGACGGGCTTCGCGACGCTTGACGCTTTTTGACGGCTTGCCAGCATCCGCAGGCTTTGGATCGCGCGGGTTGAAACGATCGCTTTCGTCGCTAATCACTTGGCCTCCAACTGCGCCAGCAGGCTGACCATTTCCAGGGCGGACAGGGCCGCTTCGGCACCTTTGTTACCGGCCTTGGTGCCGGAACGTTCGATGGCTTGCTCGATGGAGTCAACAGTCAGTACGCCGAAAGCGACTGGCACGCCGAATTCCATGGACACCTGGGCCAGGCCCTTGGTGCATTCGCCGGCCACGTATTCGAAGTGCGGAGTACCGCCACGAATGACCGCGCCCAGGGCGATGATCGCCGCATACTCGCCCTTTTGAGCGACTTTCTGCGCAACCAGCGGAATTTCGAAGGCGCCAGGGGCACGGATGATGGTGATGTCGCTTTCGCTCACGCCATGGCGAACCAGGGCATCGACCGCACCGCCAACCAGGCTCTCGACCACGAAACTGTTGAAACGGCCCACTACCAGAGCGTAGCGGCCTTTGGGGGCGATGAAGGTACCTTCGATGGTCTTCAGGGTCATTCGTCAGATCTCTTAAAGAGCCGGAGCGCGTTCTATAACGCGCTCCTCAGTGATATTAGCCACGAATACAGGGCTGTGGATCCCGGACTACCATTGGCTCGTACATCTGTGGCGAGGGGATTTAGCGAAGCGTCGCATCGCCCCGCTGGGCTGTGGGAGCAAAGCTTGCTCGCGAGGCGGCCTGACAGCCGACCTAGCTCTCCGGCCGTGCCCTAATCCAACTGTGGGAGCGGGCTTGCTCGCGAAAGCGGCAGCACATTCAGCATTGATGCAAGCAGACCCACCGCTATCGCGAGCAAGCTCGGCTCCCACAGGGATCTGCGGTGGACACTGATCTTATAAACGACCAAAAACCTATGTGGGCGAGCTTGCTCGCGATAGCGGTGGGTCAGTCACATGGATGTTGGGTTTGCCGGCCTCTTCGCGAGCAAGCCCGCTCCCACAGGGGAAACGCGGTCCACATAGAACTAGGTCGGCTACTAGGCCGCCTCGTGGTGGACGTTGATCTCGGGCGCCCCGTTAACCACGATGGCTGAACGAAGGTATTGCGCAGTGGGCAACCCGGCATGGATGCCGGGTTAGCCGCGCTGGGCCATGGATGGCCCTTCGCGGCGGCCCACGGAGCAGTACCTTCGTTCAGGCATGCCGAGCCTAGGCGAGGCACCAAGTGGTGGGGCAGGAGCGTTTTGCTTACTTTTGCGCTTCTCAAAAGTGAGCCGCCGTCAGGGCGGAACCCTAAGCCGCCGTTACCACGAAAACGGATATGTACCCAGTCAACAAGAGCAAGGCCAGCTGTCAGGCCGCCATCGCGGGCAAGCCTTGCTCCCACATAGGCCAGCGTTAAAGCGCACACAAACAAAAAGCCCACCTTCCGGTGGGCTTCGTGTTTCAACACTCAGGCATCAAATCAGAACAATTTCATCTTCGGCGCTTCTTCTTTCACCGGTTCGTTCTTGCCCGTTTCGGCATTCCAACCACCGCCCAGAGCCTTGTACAAATTGACCTCACTGGTCAGTTGCGCAAGACGGTCAGTGATCAGCGATTGTTGCGCGCTGAACAACTGGCGTTGGGCGTCGAGGAAGGTCAGGTTGCTGTCGACGCCGATGCGGTAGCGACGCTCGGCCAGGCGGTAGTAGTCCTGGTTGGCGGCGACGAAGTCGGTCTGGGCCTGCAACTGTTCGTTGTAGGTCTGACGCGCGGCCAGGCCGTCGGAGACTTCCTGGAACGCCGTCTGAATCGACTTCTCGTACTGCGCGACGTTGATGTCTTTCTGGATCTTGGCGTAGTCCAGGCTCGCGCGCAGGCTACCGGCGTTGAAGATCGGCAGGTTGATTTGCGGCGCGAAGGTCCAGGTGCCCGAACCACCCTTGAACAGGCCGGACAGGTCCGGGCTCAGGGTGCCGGCGTTGGCCGTCAGGCTGATGCTCGGGAAGAACGCGGCCCGTGCGGCGCCGATGTTGGCGTTGGCAGCCAGCAGGTTGCGTTCGGCCTGGAGGATGTCCGGACGACGCTGCAGCAGGTCCGACGGCAGCCCGGCCGGCATTTCGCTGAGCAGGTCATCGCTCAACGGTTGCGAGTTCAGGTTGGCCGGCAGGCCGGTGCCCAGCAGCAGGGTCAGGCTGTTTTCGTCCTGGGCGACCTGGCGGGTGTACCGGGCCAGTTGCACACGGGCGTTTTCCACGGCGGTGCGCGCCTGGCTCAGGTCCAGGGCCGAGGCCACGCCGACTTCGGCGCTGCGCGAGGTCAGCTTGAAGCTTTGCTCGTAGGCCCCGAGGGTTTCCTGGGTCAGCTTGAGCAGTTCCTTGTCGGCTTGCCAGGTCAGGTAGGCATTGGCGACGTTGGCCACCAGGCTGATCTGGGTGCTGCGCCGGGCTTCTTCGGTGGCGAAGTAGCTTTGCAACGCTTGCTCGCTCAGGCTGCGAACCCGACCGAACAGGTCCAGTTCATAGGCGCTGATGCCCAAGGTCGCCGAGTAGGAACTGCTGATCGCCGCTTCACCGGTTTGCGAAGCCCGTGCCGGTACCCGCTGGCGGCTGCCGGAGCCGGTGGCCGAGACCGCCGGGAACAGGTCCGCGCGCTGGATACGATATTGCGCAGCATAGGCATCGATGTTCAGCGCCGCGACACGCAGGTCGCGGTTGTTTTCCAAGGCGACCTGGATCAGCTGTTGCAACGCCGGGTCATGGAAAAATTGCTTCCAGCCTTGCTCGGCGGCGGCCTGGCCGGGCGCGTTGGCCGCCTCGTAGGCCGGCCCTTGTGGGTATTGCGCCGCGACCGGTGCGTCGGGCCGCTGATAGTCGGGGATCAGCGAGCAACCGCTGAGCACGACGGCGGCGATGGTCAGGGAGAGTAGCGACTTGCTCATTGGCCAGCCTCTTTGGAAGTTTCAGGAGTGTCGTGCTCGTCGGTATTTCTGCGACGGCCTATCGACGACACGGTCACGAAGAACAATGGCACCCAGAAAATCGCCAGGATGGTCGCGGTCAACATACCGCCGATCACACCGGTACCGATGGCGTGCTGGCTGCCTGAACCGGCGCCTGTGGAGATCGCCAGCGGGACCACGCCGAGGACGAACGCCAGGGACGTCATGATGATCGGCCGCAGACGCATCCTACAGGCTTCAACGGCGGCTTCCACCAGGGTTCGGCCCTGTTCGTGGAGTTCCTTGGCGAACTCCACGATCAGAATGGCGTTTTTCGCCGCCAGGCCGATGGTGGTCAGCAAGCCCACCTGGAAGTACACGTCGTTGGACAGGCCGCGCAGGCTGGTCGCCATCAGGGCACCGATGATCCCCAGCGGCACCACGAGCATGACCGCGATCGGAATCGACCAGCTTTCATACAGCGCTGCCAGGCACAGGAACACCATCAGCAGCGACAAGGCGTACAACGCTGGCGCCTGGGAGCCCGATAGACGTTCCTCGTAGGACAGGCCCGTCCAGGAAATACCAACACCGGCCGGCAGCTTCTTGGCGATGGCTTCGACTTCGGCCATGGCTTCACCGGTGGAATAGCCAGGCGCCGGGGTGCCGAGGATTTCCATCGCTTCCACGCCGTTGTAACGAGCCAGTTTCGGCGAGCCGTAGACCCACTCACCCTTGGCGAACGCCGTGAACGGCACCATGGTCCCGGCGCTGTTGCGCACGTACCACTTCTGCAGGTCTTCGGGGCTCATGCGTGCGTTCGGCTGGCCCTGGACGTACACCCGTTTCACCCGACCGCGGTCGATGAAGTCGTTCACATAGCTACTGCCCAAGGCAATCGACAGGGTGTTGTTGATCTCCGTGAGGGTAATGCCCAGGGCACTGGCCTTCTCGTCATCGATTTCCAGCTGGTATTGCGGTTCATCGTTCAGGCCGTTTGGACGCACCTGAGCCAATATCTTGCTCTGGGCCGCCATGCCCAGGAACTGGTTGCGGGCTTCCATCAGCTTGTCGTGACCGATGCCAGCGCGATCCTGCAGGAACACGTCGAAACCGGTGGCGTTACCCAGTTCCATCACCGCTGGCGGGGCGAAGGCGAACACCATCGCGTCGCGGAAGGTGAAGAAGTGTTGCTGGGCGCGGCCGGCGATCTTGAACACGGTGTTATCCGCGTTACGCTCTTCCCACGGCTTGAGCATGATGAACGCCAGGCCGGAGCTCTGGCCACGACCGGCAAAGTTGAAGCCGGTCACGGTGAACACCGAGGCCACGCCATCGCCTTCGCCGCCGTCCTTGCTCGGACGCAGCAGGAACTCACGCATCTTGTCCACCACCACCTGGGTACGCTCGGCGCTGGAACCGGCCGGTGTCTGCACCTGGGCAAACAGTACGCCCTGGTCTTCTTCCGGCAGGAACGCCGTCGGGATGCGGGTGAACAGCCAGACCATGCCAACCACGATGATGATGTAGGCCAGCAGGTACGGGGCCTTGTGCTTGAGCATATTGCCCACGCCGCGTTCGTAGCTCCTGACGCCACGGTCGAAGGTGCGGTTGAACCAACCGAAGAAGCCGCGTTTCGGCGTACCGTGCTCACCCTTGGGGATTGGTTTGAGCATGGTGGCGCACAGGGCCGGGGTGAAAATCAGGGCCACCAGGACCGACAGGGCCATGGCCGAGACGATGGTGATGGAGAACTGCTTGTAGATCACACCGGTGGAGCCGCCGAAGAACGCCATCGGCAGCAATACAGCCGAGAGCACCAGGGCGATACCCACCAGGGCGCCCTGTATCTGGCCCATGGATTTCTTGGTGGCTTCCTTGGGCGACAGGCCTTCTTCGCTCATCACCCGTTCGACGTTTTCCACCACGACGATGGCATCGTCCACCAGCAAGCCGATGGCCAGCACCATGCCGAACATGGTCAGGGTGTTGATGCTGAAGCCGAACGCCGCGAGGATGCCGAAGGTGCCGAGCAGTACCACGGGTACGGTCATCGTGGTGATGATGGTGGCGCGGAAGTTCTGCAAGAACAGGAACATCACCAGGAACACCAGTACAACCGCCTCGACCAGGGTTTCAACCACACCCTTGATCGATTCGCTCACCACCGGGGTGGTGTCGTAGGGGAACACCACTTCCAGGCCTTGCGGGAAGAACGGCTTGAGATTTTCCACGGTCTGGCGCAGGGCCTTGGCCGTGTCGAGGGCATTGGCGCCAGTCGCCAGTCGCACCGCCAGGCCAGAAGCCGGGGCACCGTTGAACTGAGCGTTGATGCTGTAGTTCTCACCACCCAGGGCCACATCGGCCACGTCGCCGACACGCACTTGCGAGCCGTCCGGGTTGACCTTGAGCAGGATTGCCTTGAACTGCTCGGCGGTCTGCAAGCGGGTCTTGCCGATAATAGTGGCGTTCAGTTGCTGGCCGGGCATGGCCGGCAGGCCGCCGAGCTGGCCGGAAGCGATCTGGACGTTCTGCGCGGTAATCGCCGTGCTCACATCCACCGGGGTCAGGTTGAAATTGTTCAGCTTGGCCGGGTCGAGCCAGACCCGCATCGCGTATTGGGCGCCGAAGACTTGGAAGTCACCAACACCCGCGGTGCGCGAGATCGGGTCCTGCATGTTGGACACGATGTAGTTGGACAGGTCTTCCCGGGTCATGCTGCCGTCGCGCGACACCACGCCGATCACCATCAGGAAGTTTCTCACTGACTTGGTCACGCGGATGCCCTGTTGCTGCACTTCTTGCGGCAGCAGCGGGGTGGCCAGGTTCAGCTTGTTCTGGACCTGGACCTGCGCGGTATCGGAGTTGGTGCCTTGCTCGAAGGTGGCCGTGATGGTCATGCTGCCGTCGGAGTTACTTTCCGACGATACATAACGCAGGTTGTCGATGCCGTTGAGCTGCTGCTCGATCACCTGCACCACGGTGTCCTGCACGGTTTGCGCGGATGCGCCCGGGTAGGTCACCTGGATCGCAATGGCCGGCGGTGCAATGCTCGGGTACTGGTTGATCGGCAACTTGAGGATCGATAGAGCCCCGACCAGCATGATCACCAGGGCGATCACCCAGGCGAAAATCGGACGGTCGATAAAAAATTTCGACATGGTTTACTCCCCTTTGCCGCCGGCGGCTTTATCAGCTGTCTGTGCGGGGGCCGGGTTCTTGGTATCGACGTTAGTGGCTTCGGTGGCTTTGACTTCCACGCCAGGGCGTACGAACTGCAACCCTTCGGTGATCACGCGATCGCCGGCCTTGAGCCCGTCTTCGATCAGCCATTGGCTGCCAACGGTGCGGCTGGCCTTGAGCTGACGCAGTTCGACCTTGTTGTCGGGGCCAACGACCAGGGCGGTCGGCGCACCCTTGAGGTCGCGGGTCACGCCTTGCTGCGGTGCCAGGATCGCCGCGCTGTTCACGCCGGCCTGCAATTGTGCGTGGACGAACATACCCGGCAGCAGGGTGTGGTCAGGGTTGGGGAACACGGCGCGCAAGGTCACCGAACCGGTGGTCTGGTCGACCGACACTTCGGAGAACTCCAACTTGCCTTCGTGTGGGTATTGGCTGCCGTCTTCCAGGGTCAGCTTGACCATGGCGGCGTTATCGCCAGCCTTTTGCAGGCGGCCGCTTTCCAGCTCACGGCGCAGTTGCAGCAGCTCGACCGAACTCTGCGTCACGTCGACATAGATCGGGTCCAGTTGCTGGATGGTCGCCAGGGCGTCGGTCTGGCCGTTGCTCACCAGCGCACCTTCGGTGACCGAGGAACGACCGATGCGACCGGAAATCGGCGCGTAGACCTTGGTGTAGCGCACGTTGATCTGGGCGGTCTGCAGGTTGGCTTCCGACTCCAGTCGATTGGCCACGGCGGTGTCGTATTCCTGACGGCTCACCGCCTGTTCATCCACCAGTTGCTTGTAGCGGTCGGCAATCGATTTGGTGGACCGCAGGTTGGCCTCGGCGCTCTTGAGGGTCGCTTCATAGACGGCCGGGTCGATCTGGTACAGCTGCTGGCCGGCCTTGACGTCGGCGCCTTCCTTGAACAGGCGCTTGAGAATGATGCCGTTGACCTGCGGACGTACTTCGGCGACGCGGAACGCGCTGGTGCGCCCCGGAAGCTCCGACGTCAGGGTGAAAGGCTGGGTCTTGAGGGTTACGACGCCGACCTGAGGAGGCGGAGGAGCAGGTGCAGCCTCTTCCTTTTTGCATCCGCTGAGCAGCGATGCCAGGGCGATGGCAGTAACCAGGGCAGTAACAGCTGGCTTGAATTGCATGGAAATCCTCGGGTCCAGGCGCGCAACGGGCGCACTCGAAAGGTGGAAAGGTAAAAAGGCGCATTAATTCAATTAGTAGGATGCTAAGAAATATACTTACGTACATGGTTGTTTGTAAACAGCCAAATTGCGTAATATCCGGCTTTACACAAGCCTGACAAAGGCGAGCGTAGATCGGGGACGCGTTCCAAGAGACGTCGCCTCATATTTTGTTCCGTTGATTCTTACGCATTGCTGACGCGTTGCTGTCGCGTTGCTGACGCATCCTGATTGAGGTGTTTACTGCCATGGTCCGTCGTACCAAAGAGGAAGCCCAGGAGACTCGCAGCCAGATACTCGAAGCCGCCGAAAAGGCGTTTTTCGAGCGAGGCGTGGCGCGTACGACCCTGGCCGACATCGCGACACTGGCCGGAGTGACGCGCGGCGCCATCTATTGGCATTTCAGCAACAAGGCGGACCTGCTCCAGGCCATGCTCGATACCCTCCACGAGCCGCTCGATGAGTTGGCCCGTGCCAGTGAAAATGAGGAGGAGCTTGACCCGCTGGGCTGTATTCGCAAACTGTTGGTCCGGTTGTTCCAGCAAGTGGCCCTGGACCCGAAAACCCGGCGCATTAATGAGATTCTGTTCCATAAGTGTGAATTCACCGATGAAATGTGCGATTTGCGCCAGCAGCGACGCGAGGTCAGCCTCGACTGCAATGTGCGCATCGCCCTGTCGTTGCGCAATGCGATGAAACGCGGCCAGTTGCCGGATGATCTGGACCCCGAAAGGGCGGCAGTTGCCATTCATGCCTACATCGACGGCATCTTGTACCAATGGCTACTGGCCCCCGACAGCTTCGCCCTGGCGGGTGAGGCCGAGCGCTGGGTGGAGATCGGGCTGGACATGCTGCACTTGAGCCCCAGCCTGCGCAAATGAAACAAAATGCGTAATTGCGTCGGTTTGTGTCGATACATCCGCGTAAGGGTGCTTTTATAAACCGACACTGGCGCGGTTGATAGGCAATAGGCGGCGAATTTTGTAGGAAATTTGTTTCGCGCGGGTGAATGTGCAGGAAGAATCCGCTCGGCAGGTTCATCCGACCGGATCGGCCGATGCCCCGCCAGACTGCCCTGGCGAGGCCGAATGGTTTAGCTCAGCGTGAGTTCCACAGTAAAACCATAGGGCTCTTCACTTGCTGTGCGGGTGATTCGAGTCGTGCATTGGATCGGGCTTGTTCCAATAGAAGTCAGTATGTGGGTCCGGACGGGTGTCAGCGTCGGTGAAATAACACCGAAGGATGTATTGACGCGCAAACCGAAGTCAAAGCGAAAGCCAAACGCTTTATCGCCGAACACAATGCAGTGTTTGAATATCTCCCTACTGGGACTGCCCAGGCGTCGGGTATAAGCGAGGTCGAACTTCCAGGTTTGGATATCCCAGGGAAGAATCAGTGTGGGGTGTTGCTCGTCCGCATTCAACGGCAAGTTGTGTTCACCGACTTCAAAATCCAAATCGGTATGATTGATTAACTTTACGATGAGACGGGTGCGGTTTGGGTTGATGCGCTCCTGTTCCCAGGCTTGAACCTGCTCGTTGACCTTGTCGTTCAGGTTCGCTTTCTCTAGCAGTGCCGTGAGCATCGGCATGTATTCTTGCGTATCGAGTGACTTGAGGTATTGGTACAACACGGCCAACGGTGCCCAACTGAATTGAGAGGCGATGAGTTCATAAATTCCATTGTTGGTCTGTTGACTGTTTTCAGGGGAGGCGTTCATTTGAAATCCTTTTCAAAGAGAGTGACTGCAAGCAAGACGTGTTGTCTTGTTGCTGGCGATAATAGGAAGGGTTGAACGGCTTTTAGAAGTTTGGATGTTTGACTGGATATTTAGCGCACATAAAAAAGCCCTGACTCTTTCGAGGCAGGGCTTTTGTTTTTTACGACTTAGAGTACGGGGTAATCGATATAGCCCACCGGACCCTTGCCATAGAAGGTCTCCGGATGCGCTTCGTTCAACGGTGCATCGGCTTGCAAGCGTGCCGGCAGGTCCGGGTTGGCAATGAACGGCACTCCGAAGGCCACGGCATCGGCCTTGCCCTCGGCCAGCCAGGCATTGGCGCTGTCCTTGGTGAAGCGTTCATTGGCGATGTACGGGCCGCCGAAAGCCTGCTTGAGTTGCGGGCCGATGCTGTCATCGCCTTCCTTCTCACGGGAGCAGATGAAGGCGATGCCACGCTTGCCCAGCTCGCGAGCCACGTAGCTGAAGGTTTCCAGGCGGTTCTCGTCACCCATGTCGTGGGAGTCGGCGCGTGGCGCCAGGTGCACGCCAACCCGGCCGGCGCCCCAGACTTCGATGGCTGCGTCGGTCACTTCCAGCAGCAGGCGGGCACGGTTTTCCAGGGAACCGCCGTAGCTGTCGGTACGCTGGTTGGTGCTGCTTTGCAGGAACTGGTCGAGCAGGTAGCCGTTGGCGCCGTGGATTTCCACGCCGTCGAAACCGGCGGCCTTGGCATTCTCGGCACCGACGCGGTAGGCGTCGACGATGTCGGCGATTTCAGCGGTTTCCAGTGCGCGTGGGGTCGGGTAGTCGGCCAGCGGACGCACCAGGCTCACGTGGCCTTTGGGCTGGATCGCGCTGGGCGCCACCGGCGTTTCGCCGTTCAGGTACGACGGGTGGGAGATCCGGCCCACGTGCCACAGTTGCAGGAAGATCTTGCCGCCAGCGCCGTGGATCGCCTTGGTGACGTTGGACCAGCCGCGCACCTGATCGTTGGACCAGATGCCCGGGGTGTCTGGATAGCCCACGCCCATCGGTGTGACCGAGGTTGCTTCGCTGAGGATCAGGCCGGCGGAGGCGCGTTGCACGTAGTACTCGGCCATCAGCGCGTTGGGCACGCGACCTGCGTCGGCGCGGCAGCGGGTGAGCGGGGCCATGATGATGCGGTTCTTCAACTCGATGTCGCCGAGTTTGATGGGGTCGAAAATAGTCGCCATGAAATACAAACCTCGAAAGTGGAAGGATTAAAAGTCAGTGAGTTGCCGGGGCCAGGTCGGCATTGCCGCCCTGACGGAAAGTGATGAGGGTGACCAGCAGCGCCAGCACGGCCAGCGCGCCGGCGGCCAGGGGCACGGAGGTCAGGCCCAGGCCATGGTCGATGACACTGCCACCGACCCAGGCGCCCAGGGCGTTGCCGATGTTGAAGGCGCCGATATTCAGGGTGGAGACCAGGTTGGGCGCGTCTTTGCCGAAGGTCACCACGTTGACTTGCAGGGCCGGCACGGCGGCGAAGCAGGCGGTGGCCCAGAGGAACAGGGTGATTTCGCTGGGGATCAGCGCCACGCTGGTCCAGCTCAGTACGGTGGACACCACGGCCATGGTGAGGAAGACGCCCATCAGCGTGTTCGCCAGGCTCTTGTCCGCCAGCTTGCCGCCGATGATGTTGCCCAGGGTCAGGCCCAGGCCGATCAGCACCAGGGTCCAGGTCACGCCACGGGGCGACACGCCGGTCACTTCACCCAACAGCGGGGCGACGTAGGTGAACAGGGTGAACACCGAGGCGGAGAACAGCGCGGTCATGCTCAGGGACAGCCACAGGCCAGCACCCTTGAGCGCCACCAGCTCCGAACGCATGTCGAGTTTTTCTTCATCGCGCTTGGCCGGCAGGAAGCGAATCAGCCCGATCAGCGCAATTACGCCAATGACAGTCACGGCCCAGAAGGTCGAACGCCAGCCGGCTTCCTGGCCCAGTGCGGTGCCCAGCGGTACGCCGAGCACGTTGGCCAGGGTCAGGCCGGTGAACATCAGGGCCACGGCCGAAGCGCGCTTGTTGGGCGCCACCAGACCGGCGGCCACCACCGAACCGATACCGAAGAACGCGCCGTGGCACAGGGCCGTGACGACCCGGGCAAACATCAGCACGTTGTAGTCGCTGGCAATGGCGCAGAGCAGGTTGCCGACGATGAAAATCCCCATCAACGCCACCAGGGCGGCCTTGCGCGGCAGCCGGGCGGTGGCCAGGGCCATGAACGGCGCACCGATGGCCACGCCCAGGGCGTAGCCGGTCACCAGCCAGCCGGCGCCAGGAATCGACACGCCCAAGTCGGCCGCCACGTCGGGCAACAGGCCCATGATGACGAACTCGGTGGTGCCGATGGCGAAGGCGCTCAGGGCCAGGATCAGGAGTGAGAGGGGCATGATGGATCCTTGTCAGGTCAGAGCTCTTGGCTCATTTGCTTGAGGAACTGCTGGATCACGTCCTCGTTGCGTTTGAAGAAGTGCCATTGACCGACCTTCTGGCTGGTGATCAGCCCCGCCCGTTGCAACACCGCCAAGTGCGCAGACACCGTGGATTGCGACAGGCCGCAACGCTGGTCGATCTGTCCGGCGCAAATGCCGAACTCGTGGTTGTGCAACTGTTCCGGGAACTGGACCTTGGGGTCTTTGAGCCAGTTGAGGATGTCTCGCCGTACGGGGTGCGCCAGGGCTTTTATTATTTCGTCGAGGTCGAGGGTCATGGGTGGCAGGCTCGGGGGTGAGTAAAACGCTATATCGCGATGAGGCGAACCTTAAATCGTTACTTCGCGATATACCAATATGGATTTGATCTGAATGCCGCATAAATCGCTATATCGGGTTATAACGATATTGGCCTGGGGGTGCTAAGCTGCGGGCCATGAATTATCTCGCGCACCTGCACCTCGGCGGCCCCGGCCGGGAACAACTACTCGGCAGCCTCTACGGCGACTTCGTCAAGGGACCGCTGCAAGGGCTCTACGACCCACGGATCGAAGCGGCGATCGCCCTGCATCGGCGCATTGACATGTACACCGACCGTCATCCCCTGGTGGACATCGCCCTGTCGCGCTTTTCCACGGTGCGACGGCGCTATGCCGGAATCGTGCTCGACGTGTTTTTCGACCACTGCCTGGCCCGGGACTGGACGTTGTACGGCGAAGGGCCGCTGCTGGATTTCACCTCCCGGGTTTATCAGGTGCTCAGCACCGAGCCGCAGCTACCGGGACGCCTGGCGCACATCGCACCGCATATGGCGGCGGATGACTGGCTGGGGTCTTATCAGGAGTTCGAGGTGCTGGGGCAGGTGCTGCGCGGCATTTCCCGCCGCCTGTCCCGGCCGGAGGAATTGGCTGGGGCGATGCCGGAGTTGATCAGGCTCTATGAGCCGTTGAGCGAAGATTTTCGGTTGTTCTATCCACAGCTGCAGGATTTTGCTCAAAACCAAGTCACACCGCAGGAGTGATGTTGGAAGCTGAATCTTGTGGTCACTGAAGATCAAATGTGGGAGCGAGCCTGCTCGCGATGAGGGCCTGGCAGTCAAGAATCAGCTGACTGACAAACTGCTATCGCGAGCAGGCTCGCTCCCACAAGGGATCTCCACAGGGGTCGCTGGGATCGGATCAGGCCGCAATCGCCGCAGGCCGCACCGGCGCTTGCTGTTTCTCTGGAAGTGCCCCAAACAACGCCTTGTGCACCGCCTGCTGCGCCTGGAAGGCCAGTGCCGCGCGTTCCTGGCCGTGGCAGGCAATCGGTTCCAGCAGATGGATTTCCACCTCACCCCGATCATTGGCAAACAAGCGCATCAGGTGCGAGAGCAAATCATCATCGCCAATGAACGGTGCCAGTGAATCCGGTTCACCGTTGCGCAGGTAACGGATCGCCACCGGCTGCAACGCGACATCGGCGTCGATGGCCGCTGACAGCAGGCGACCGTGGAAGGTGCGCAAGGTCTGGCCATCGGTGGTGGTCCCTTCGGGGAACATCAACAGCGAATGGGCCTGTTCCAGATGGCGGCTCATCTGCTTGCGGATCAATTGGCTGTCACCCGAACCGCGCCGGATAAACAGGCTGCCGGCCTTGGCTGCCAGCCAGCCGGCGACCGGCCAGGTGCGCACTTCGGCCTTGGACAGGAACGACAGCGGCGTGAGCATGCCCAGCAACGGGATGTCGGTCCAGGACACATGGTTGCTGACCCACAGCATCGGCCGTTGCGGCAGTTGACCGTGGACGGTGACGGAAAAGGGCAGGGCATGGCTCAGCCGTGCCATGAAGAACCGCGACCAGCGCTGGCGACGGACCATCGAGTTGGCGATCCCCAGGCGTTCGAACAGACCGAAGACGCTGGCCATGCTCAGGCCCAGTGTCACCACCAGCAACACTCGCGCGATACGCGCGTACACCCGCAACCGACTCATTACACCGCTGCCTTGAAGTGGCGGGCGTAGCGCGGGCAGAGCTCGTCGCGCTTGAGCAGGATGAACACGTCGGCCACCTGGAAATCCTCGTCCCAGCACGGCTCGCCGCAAATCTTCGCGCCCAGGCGCATGTAGGCCTTGAGCAGCGGTGGCATTTCGGCGATGACGTTGGACGGCACGTCCAGGGTCGGCAAGGGTTTTTTCGGCACGGCTTGCAGGTGTTCGGTGCACAGGTAGCGTTCGCGCAGGCGCTGCATGATCGCCTGGGCCTGGATACCGCCATCCTGCATCGGAATGCTCGCGCAGCCCATCAGGTAGCTGTAGCCACCTTCGTTCAGGACTTCGGCGAGTTCGCCCCAGAGCACCGCGATGGTGCCGCCGTTGCGGTAGGCCGGGTCGACGCAGGTACGGCCGATTTCCAGGATCGGGCCCTTGAGATGGACCAGGCCGTGGAGGCTGAATTCTTCTTCGCTGTAGAACCGGCCCAGGCTGCTGGCGGCCTGGTGATCGAGCAGGCGAGTGGTCGCCACGAGGCGGCCGGTGTTCAGGTCGCGTACGCCGATGTGGGCGCAGTGAACATCATAGTCATCCATGTCCAGACCCATTTCCGCGCCCTTGAGCTTGGCGTTGAATTCGCCGCTGAAGACGTTGAAACGCAGGGCCTGTGCTTCTTGCAAGGCTTGGGCGCCGATCAGGCGTTCGGCTTGCAGGCGGCGTTCATTGCCGGTGTCGCTGATGCGGGCGATCTGGGTCATAGCGAATCTCCGTGCGGGCTGTTCAGTTGCAGCCTGTCGACTTTCTTTATGCAGCCATGTTGTGCAAAGTCAGGCTATGTAGCCCCGGTGTCATCGCCATGAAGCTTTGGTGATGCTTATGTGACAGCCCTCAAGGAGCCCCCCATGCCCTGGCACACCCTGATCGAGCGCGGCGAGCGCCTGCCCGCCCATCCGGACCTGGCCGAAGGTTATTCAGCGCTGCTGCAACGCCTGGGGCCGGTAACGCCGTTCGAACTGGCCGTGACCGGGGCACGCTTGATGGCCACGCCGGGCCTGGCGTTCCTGGTGGGGTACCAGGCGGCGTTGCGGGTGCTGTGGCCCAGCGCGCCGCAGAGCCTCGGTGCCTTGTGTGCCACCGAAAAGCGCAGCCTGCGCCCAGCGGACATGCAAACCCGCCTCGACGACTTGCGCCTGAGCGGACGCAAGGATTTCGTCACCGCCGGCGATGCCGCCGAGTGGCTGCTGATTGCCGCTCGCTGCGAAGCACCCGGTGAAACGCCACGGCTGAACCTGGCAGTGGCCTATGCGGGCGAGCCCGGCGTGACCCTGGAAAAACTGCCCGCCATTGCCCTGATGCCGGACATCAGCCATGGCCGCGTCCTGCTCGATGGTGCGTTATGCGAGTTGCTGGCAGGCGACGGTTGGGACGCCTACGTCAAACCGTTCCGCACCCTGGAAGACCTTTATGTGCTCAGCGCGATGACCGCCTGGTTGTATGGCGTCGGGCAGGAATGTGCCTGGCCCCAGGCGTTGCAATTGCGCCTGCTGGCGTTGCTCGCCGGCTGCGCGCAGGTGAGTCGGCATAACCCTTCCAGTGCGGCCGGGCACGTGCTGCTGGGCGGGTTGTTCGCTCAGTTCCAGGGGCTCGACGGCGAACTCAACGTTGCCCTGGCAGCGGGGCCTGCGGCGTGGCGCGAGATGTGGGCGCGGGATAAAGGCGTGATGGAGATTGGAGCGGGGGCGCGGGCCAAGCGGCTGGCCAAGGCGTTGGGAGCTTCATTGGGTTGACGGGCCCCATCGCGGGCAAGCCTTGCTCCCACAGGTCTACGGCAGACTGTCATTAGGCACTGAGCCTGTGGTGCAAGCCTTGCTCCCACAGGTCTACAGCAGACTGTCATTTGGCACTGAGCCTGTGGTGCAAGCCTTGCTCCCACAGGTCTACGGCAGACTGTCATTAGGCATTGCACCTGTGGGAGCAAGGCTTGCCCGCGATGGCGTCGGGACTGTCGACACAAGCCTCGAAATTGTCATCAAGTCTGAATAGGCTCTGAAGGTTCAACCCTGCGAGCCCCGAGCATGTCCAAAGGTTGGTTCCTGATCCCGCTGCTGTTGCTCAGCCTGAGCGCCCACGCCGAAGACTGGCCCGGCGAGCAATGGCCAAGTGGCCCGACCCCGAGCGGGCCGGCCATCGAAGCCTTGGAACAATACGCCTTCCCACCCCGGGACGATGCGAGCCGCGAGGGCATCCGCACCGATGCGCTGCTGGTGATCCAGGACGGTCGGCTGGTCTACGAACGCTACGCCGGGCCGACGACCGCCGAGACCCCGCACCTGACCTGGTCCATCAGCAAAAGCCTGCTGGCGACGGTGTTCGGCGTGGCCTACGGTGAAAAGCTGTTTGGCCTGCAAGACCCGGCCGCCAAGTATTACCCGCCACTGAGCCGACACCCGGGCCTGACCCTGGCCGATCTTTTCCACTGGGCCTCAGGCCTGGATTGGCAGGAAGACTACGAATACGCGCCGCTCAACTCTTCGGTGGTGGCGATGCTCTATACCCGTGGGCGTCATGACATGGCGGCGTTCACTGCGCAGCATGAAAGCTTCAGCCCGCCGGGGCAGGCGTTCCGTTATTCCAGCGGTGACAGCAACTTGCTGGCGGCGGTCTTGAAAACCGTCGTCGGCCCGGCGCGCTACCCCGACTACCCTTGGACGGCTTTGTTCGACCCCCTGGGCATCCGCCACGCCATCTGGGAAACCGACGCCAGCGGTACGTTCGTGGGATCGTCCTATGCCTATCTCACCGCGCGGGATTTGGCACGTGTCGGGTTGTTGCTGCAACGGGACGGCCGCTGGGGCGGACGGCAACTGCTCCCCAAGGCCTGGGTCGCGTTCAATCGCCAGCCTTTTGCCCACTTCCAGGCCGGCCAGGACGAAGCCGTGCCTGGCGGGCATTGGTGGCTCAACCGAGCCGCCGATCCGGCGATCCACCCCTGGCCCGATGCGCCGCCGGATACCTTTGCCGCGTTGGGCCATTGGGGCCAGGCGCTGTACATCATTCCCAGCGCCAAACTGGTGATCGTGCGCTACGGCGACGACCGCGACGGCAGCTATCGCCATAACGAATTGCTCAAGCGCGCCATGGCGGCGTTCGCCGGGACGGTGCAGCCATGAAGCGCAGAGTGTTGCTCAGCCTGTTGTCGATGCTGTTCATCGCCCTGTTCAGTTGGGTCTGGCTGGAGCGGGTGGCATTGCGGGCCTTCCCCGACATCATCAGCGCCTACACCGCCAAGGAATACTGCTCGTGCCGCTATGTAATGCAACAACCGGTCGAGTATTGCCGGGGTTATGTGAAGCAGTCAGTGCCCACCGATGATTTTTTCGATGCGCCTGAAGCCAAACGCGTCACCGTCAGCGGGTTGGGGCGTAGCAACAGTGCGCAATGGGTGGGTGAGCGGCAGGGGTGTCGGTTGGAGCCCTGAACTAACCGTTGGCAACAAGGCCTGTGGGAGCAAGGCTTGCCCGCGATGGCATCCTTGAGGCCGCCATCGCGGGCAAGCCTTGCTCCCACAGATAAACCCCTTCACCCCAGGAAGCCTTGCTCCCACAGATAAAACCCTTCACCTCAGGTTCTCTGTATTCCTGATCGTTGTTGCAACAGACAGTTTGCAAGCGCCCTCGGCCCGGTTAAGGTTCGCCACAGGTTTATCTGCCCCCCGAGTGTGTATGTTCAAGCGGTTTTTCCCTCACGCCGCCAGCTTGCTGCTGGCCTGCGCAGCGCTGCCGGCCCAGGCCGACTGGTACCTGGATAGCGAATCGTCGCGGCTGTCGTTCATCAGCAGCAAAAACGGCAACGTCTCCGAGGTCCAGCGGTTCCTGGTGCTGCACGGTCAAGTCCAGCCCGAGGGCTTGGCGCGCCTGGAGGTGGAGCTGGAGTCCATCAACAGCGGCATTCCCTTGCGCGATGAGCGCATGCGCGCCGAGCTGTTCGAGATCCAGCAATTTGCCGAAGCCACTGTCACCGCAAAAATCGACCTGGCGCCGATCCAGGACCTGGCCAACGGCGCGCAGTTGGAGTTGCGTCTGCCGCTGACGGTGAACCTGCACGGCAAACAACATGAATACCCCGTCGAACTGCTGGCGACGCGCCTGGATGAACGCCGCTTCCAAGTGGTGACCTTGGAACCGGTGGTGCTCAACGCGGCCGATTTCGATCTGGCGCCGGGGCTGGAAAAGCTGCGAAACCTGGCCGGGTTGTCGGCCATCAGCCTCTCGGTGCCGGTGAATGCGGTGCTGATCTTCACGGCGCGCTGACATGAGCGGCCCGGTATTTCCCTGGCGTGAAGGCAATCGCTTCGAGCTGTTGATCGATGGCCCGCAGTTCTTCCCACGCATGCTGGTGGAAATCGCCCGTGCCCGGGAACAGGTCGAGCTGGAACTCTATCTGGTGGAGGCGGGCACATGCGCCGAGGCGATGGTCCAGGCGCTGGTGCAGGCCGCCGAGCGTGGCGTTCGCGTGCGGTGCCTGTTCGATGACTACGGCAGCCTGGCGTTTACCCTGGCCCTGCGCAAGCGTCTGATCGAGGCCGGGGTGGAGTTGCGTTTCTACAATCGCCTGAGCTGGCGCCGCTGGGTGCGCAACCTTTACCGGGATCACCGCAAGCTGTTGTTGGTGGATCAACGCTTGGCCGTGGTCGGCGGCACCGGGGTGACCGATGAATTCTGGAACCCCCTCGACGACCGCAGTGAGTGGCACGAAGTGATGGTGGAAATCGTCGGCCCGCTGGTGCTCGACTGGCAATTGCTGTTCGACCGCCAGTGGCTCGCCAACCGTCATCGGCGAGCCTGGAAACCGGCGTCCAACTTCGGCTTGCCGCGCCTGCCGCGGGTACCGCCAGTGGGCGAGGGCATGGGCCGGGTGGCGTATGCCGACGCCCGCCAGCATCGCGACATCCTGCAGTCGCTGTCGCGGGCCTTGAACAGCGGCCAGAAACGCATCTGGATGGCGACACCGTATTTTTTGCCGACCTGGAACGTGCGTCGTTCCTTGCGCAAGGCCGCCGCCCGCGGCATCGATGTGCGCCTGCTGCTGACCGGTCCGCGCACCGATCACCCGTCCGTGCGCTACGCCGGGCACCGTTATTACCCACGATTGCTCAAGGCCGGCGTGCAGATTTTCGAATACCAGCCGTGTTTTCTGCACCTGAAGATGGTGCTGGTGGACGACTGGGTCAGCATCGGCTCCTGCAACTTCGATCACTGGAACCTGCGCTTCAACCTGGAAGCCAACCTCGAAGCCCTGGATTCCAGGCTCAGCAGTGCAGTGGCGGCCAGTTTCGAGCGGGACTTCAGCCAGAGCCTGCAAGTCAGCCTCGACGCCTGGCAGCGCCGACCGTTGTGGAAGCGCTTCAAGCAGCGGCTGTGGGGGTTGGTGGATCGGGTGGTGGTGAACTTGCTGGATCGGCGAGGTTAAGCGCAATCCTTGAAAACACATGGAACCCCATGTGGGAGCGGGCTTGCTCGCGAAGGCGGTGTGTCAGCCGACTCAATTGCTGACTGATACACCGCCTTCGCGAGCAAGCCCGCTCCCACAGGGTCATGCATGTTGTTGGATCAGAGCAACTCAAAACTCTGCTGCTTCACTTCCTGGGAGTCCAGGCCGATCTGCACGTTGAACTTGCCCGGTTCCGCCGCGTACTTGAGTTGGGCATTGAAGAACTTCAGGTCGTCTTCGGTGATGGTGAAGTGGATGACTTTCTTCTCGCCGGCCTTGAGCATCACTTTGCGGAAGTTCTTCAGTTCCTTCACCGGGCGAATGATCGAGCCGGTCACGTCCTGGATGTACAGCTGCACCACGGTTTCACCGTCACGCTTGCCGGTGTTTTCCAGTGTCACGCTGGCATCGAGCTTGCCGGTCTTGTTCAGCGTGGTCGACGACAGGGCCATGTCCGACAGGCTGAACTCGGTGTAGCTCAAGCCGTAGCCGAACGGATAGAGCGGGCCGGTGGTGTCATCGAAGTACTGCGAGGTGTAGTTGCCCGGCTTGCCTGGCGTGAATGGCCGGCCGATGCTCAGGTGGTTGTAGTAGGTCGGAATCTGCCCCACCGAGCGTGGGAAGGTGATTGGCAGCTTGCCCGACGGGTTGTAGTCGCCGAACAGCACATCAGCGATGGCGTTGCCGCCTTCGGTGCCGCTGAACCAGGTTTCCAGGATCGCATCGGCCTGCTGCTTCTCATCCAGCAACGCCAGCGGGCGGCCATTCATCAGCACCAGCACCAGCGGCTTGCCGGTGGCTTTCAGGGCCTTGATCAGCTCGCGTTGGCTGGCCGGGATGTTCAGGTCGGTACGGCTCGACGATTCATGGGACATGCCACGGGATTCACCCACGGCGGCCACCACCACATCGGCATCCTTGGCGGCTTTCACTGCTTCGTCGATCAGCACCTGGGCCGGGCGCGGGTCGTCTACCACTTCCGGGGCATCGAAGTTGAGGAAGTTCAGGTAGTCGAGCACCTTCTTGTCGCCGGTGATGTTGGCGCCACGGGCGTAGATCAGCTTCGAGTCAGTGCCCAGGGCACGGGTCATGCCGTCGAACAGGGTGACCGATTGCGCAGGCCGCCCGGCCGCGGCCCAACTGCCCATCATGTCGATCGGTGCCTTGGCCAGCGGGCCGACCAGGGCGATTTTCGCCGTCTTCTTCAGGGGCAGGGTCTGGTTGCGGTTTTCCAGCAGGACCAGGCTGCGGCGCGCCACGTCACGGGCGTCGGAGCGGTGCATGCGGCTTTCGGCGTAGGTGTCGGCCGGGTCGTCCTCGGCCTTGCCGATGCGCAGGTACGGGTCCTTGAACAGGCCCATGTCATATTTCGCCGCGAGCACTTCGCGCACCGCGTTGTCGATGTCGCTCTGCTCGATTTCGCCGGCCTTGAGCAACCCTGGCAGTTCCTTGCCATAGAGCGAGTCGTTCATGCTCATGTCGATACCGGCCTTGATCGCCAGTTTCGCCGCTTCGCGACCGTCCTTGGCGACGCCGTGCTTGATCAGTTCGAAAATGGCGCCGTGGTCACTGACCGCCAGGCCCTTGAAACCCCATTCCTTGCGCA
This sequence comes from Pseudomonas sp. CFII68, assembly GCF_000416195.1. Taxonomy (NCBI): domain Bacteria; kingdom Pseudomonadati; phylum Pseudomonadota; class Gammaproteobacteria; order Pseudomonadales; family Pseudomonadaceae; genus Pseudomonas; species Pseudomonas sp. CFII68. The sequence continues at coordinate 73,887 of NZ_ATLN01000082.1, read as the reverse complement.
GCAGGTCGTTCATCAGCCAGGTGTTGGCGGTCGCCGGCACGCCGTTGATGGAGTTCAGCGCGACCATCACCCCACCGGCACCCGCGTCGATGGCGGCGCGGTAGGGTGGCAGGTAGTCCTGGTACATTTTCAGCGGACTCATGTCCACGGTGTTGTAGTCCCGGCCGCCTTCCACCGCGCCGTACAGGGCGAAGTGCTTGACGCTGGCCATGATGCTGTCGGCCGCGTTGGCGCCGTTGCCCTGGAACGCCTTGACCATCACCCCGGCGATGCGCGACACCAGGTAGGTGTCCTCGCCGAAACCTTCGGAGGTGCGGCCCCAGCGCGGGTCGCGGGAAATGTCGACCATCGGCGCAAAGGTGATGTCCAGGCTGTCGGCGGCCGCTTCCTTGGCCGCGATGCGGCCGGAGTGGTAGATCGCGTCCATGTCCCAGCTCGAGGCCAGGGCCAGGGGGATCGGGAAAATCGTGCGGTGGCCGTGGATCACGTCATAGGCGAAGAACATCGGGATCTTCAACCGGCTGCGCATGGCCGCGTCCTGCATCGGACGGTTTTCATCGCGGGTGATGGAGTTGAACGTGCCACCGATGTTGCCGGCGGCGATTTCCTTGCGAATCATCTCCCGGGGCATTTCCGGGCCGATGCTGATCAGGCGCAATTGGCCGATCTTCTCGTCGAGGGTCATCTGCTTCATCAGGTTGCTGATGAAGGCGTCCTTGTTCTCTATGGGGGCTGGCAGGTTGTCGGCTAATACGGATTGACTGGCCAGACTGACAAACAGGCCCAGCAAACACAGCTTCTTCATGAATAATTTTCTCGCAAGCCTAAAGGGCGGTAATCAGGACACGCCGGTCAGCCAAAATGTGAGGAGCGGCTATTGTTGTTCAGTTAAATGCAGCACACTTTCGAACCCATTGGGCTGAACTTAGTTTCGCACTGCGCATCTTTTAGCCCATCGACCCGTTTCAATCCAGTGCGGCGGCAGATTATGCCCCAGGCGCCGGTGAGATAGGTGGCCGGTTTTTTCCAATGTCATGCCAGGGAGCGCTTCCTCCAATGAATCCACGACTGAACCACCTTCGCAGCTTGCCGATGCTGGCCCTGATGCTGCTCACCACGGTGCTGGCCGGTTGCGGCATCAATAACATCCCGACCCTGGACGAGCAGGCCAAGGCCGCCTGGGGCCAGGTGCAGAACCAGTACCAGCGCCGCGCCGACCTGATTCCCAACCTGGTGGAAACCGTCAAGGGCTACGCCCAGCACGAGCAGGACACCCTGACTGCCGTGATTGAGGCACGGGCCAAGGCGACGTCGATCCAGGTCGACGCCAACACCTTGAACAACCCGGAACAACTCAAGCAGTTCCAGCAGGCCCAGGACCAGTTGAGCGGCGCGTTGAGCCGGCTGATGGTGGTGGTCGAGCGTTATCCGGACCTCAAGGCCAACCAGAATTTCCTGGCGTTGCAATCGCAGCTCGAAGGCACCGAGAACCGCATCGCCGTGGCCCGTCGCGACTTTATCCTGGCGGTGCAGAAGTACAACACCGAAATCCGCACGTTCCCGGGGCGCCTGTGGCACAGCGTGATGTACAGCGACCTGCCGATCCGCGAAACCTTCGAGGCTACCAGCCCCAATGCCGAAAAAGCCCCTGAAGTGAAGTTCTGAAAAAACGCTGGGAGCGAGCCTGTGGGAGCAAAGCTTGCTCGCGATGGACGATAACGCGGTCATTAGAAAGACCGAGGTGCCTTCATCGCGAGCAAGCTCGGCTCCCACACCCGCTCGCTCCCACACAGGAGTTCCAATGCGCGTGTTGAAATTTGGCCTGGTGCTGTTGCTCTGGGTGTTTGCCATCACGGCCCAGGCCGAGCTGAAGTTTCCGGCATTGACCGGGCGGGTGGTGGACGCCGCGCAGATGCTCGAACCGTCGGTGAGCGCGCAACTGGAAGCGCAGCTCAAGGCCCATGAACAGGCCACCGGCGAACAGGTAGTGGTGGTCACGCTGGCGGACCTGCAAGGCAGCAGCATCGAAGACTTCGGTTATCAACTGGGGCGCCACTGGGGCATCGGGCAGAAGGATAAAAACAACGGCGCACTGCTGATCGTCGCCCGGGATGACCGTAAACTGCGCATCGAGGTGGGCTACGGCCTGGAGGATCGCCTGACCGACGCGCAGAGTTCGGTGATCATCAACCAGGTGATCACCCCGGCCTTCAAGACCGGCAACTTCAACAAAGGCATCAGCGACGGCGTCGCGGCGATGCTGGTGGTGCTGGGCGGCAGCCCGTTGGACGAGCCGGCGCCGGCGTACAGTGCGCGCGGGCAGCAAGAACCGAGTGATTTCGTCGAGCGCCATCCCGGGCTGTTCATCTTCCTGGTGATACTGTTTATTTTGACGATATTGGTCTGCCAGATGCTCGGTATCCTGCCGACCGGAAGCGGTGGCTCCAGCCGTTCGGGCGGTTCCGGTGGAGGCTTCGGCGGCGGAGGCGGCGGGGGCTTCAGTGGTGGCGGTGGCAGTTTCGGGGGCGGCGGTTCGTCGGGCGGCTGGTGATAATAATAATGAGCAGGCACTTTTAACATGGCATTACTGACTGAACACGAACAACGCAAGGTCGCCGAGGCCATCGCCCGGGTCGAGCGGCATACCGACGCTGAGCTGGTCACGGTGCTGGCCGCCCGCGCCGACGACTACGCCTATATCCCGCTGTTATGGGCCAGCCTGCTGGCCCTGGTGGTGCCCGGCGTGGTCCATTACCTCTCCGGTTGGCTGACGATGCACAGCCTGTTGCTGGTGCAGTGGGTCAGCTTCATTGTGCTGTGCCTGGTGTTTCGCATCCCCAGGATCACCACGCACCTGATCCCCCGTTCCGTGCGTCACTGGCGGGCCTCCAACCTGGCGCGCCGGCAATTCCTCGAGCAGAACCTGCACCACACCGTGGGCAGCACGGGGATGCTGATCTTTGTCTGCGAGGCTGAGCGGTACGTGGAAATCCTGGTGGACGAAGGCATTTCCAAGCGCCTGGACAACAAATGCTGGGATGCCATCGTCGCAGCGTTCACCCAGCAGGTTCGCCAGGGGCAGACCTTGCAGGGTTTCGTGACCTGCATCGAAGCGTGCGGCGAATTGCTCAAGGAGCACGTGCCGGTGACCCAGGAGCGCAATGAACTGCCGAATCGGTTGGTGGTGCTGGGCTGAAAACTTCCTGCCAGCACAAGCCTGTGGGAACAAAGCCTGTGGGAGCAAAGCCTGTGGGAGCAAAGCTTGCTCGCGATGAACGATAACGCGGTGAGCCTGCACAATCGCAGCGCCTGCATCGCGGGCAAGCCTTGCTCCCACAGAGGCTACTGCTCGCCACACCAACTTTTCCGTGCCCTCGCTGCCCATCCCCCCTAAAATACCCGCCATTCCCGATTCGCCCCGCCCCGAGGCCGCTTGTCCATGTCTGCCACCGCAACGCCCGTCCGTCCCGCGCCGGATCACCACGCCCAGTTCATCGAGCTGCTGCGTACCAGCCTTGAACAAAACGCTTTCATCAAACTGGTGCTGGCCAAGTACGTGGGTGACGAAGCGGACCTCCAGCGGCTGATCATCAAGCAGCTGACAGTCAAGGACCAGCCGTGCCTGTCCTTCGTCTACCGCTACAAGACCCGCGACATCACCAAGAATTTCCCGCTGGCCGAAGGGGTGGAAACCATTGCTGCGCTGTTGCCGGCATCGTTCAAGAACGCGCATTTGCTGGCGGTCACCGACGAGGCGCAGTTGGAGTACAGCAAGAAGGGCAAGAGCTCGCTGTTCAAGAGCAAGCCCCAGCAACTGCGGGAAGTGCCGTCTGCCGAGCACAATCGCGAGAAAAATCGCTTCCTCGACCTGAGCCGGCCATTTTTGGCCGACCTGGGCGTGACCAACCACAAGCACGAGCTGATTCCGGCGATGTCGCGCAAGTGGAAGCAGATCAACAAGTTCATCGAGGTCTTCAGTCATGCGCTGACGTCTTCGCCGCTGGCCCTGGACAAACCGGTGCGGGTCTCGGATTTCGGTTCGGGCAAAGGCTACCTGACGTTCGCCATCCACGATTACCTGCGCAACACCTTGCAGGCCGAAGGCGTGGTGACCGGTGTCGAGCTGCGCGAAGACATGGTCAAGCTGTGCAACGAAGCCGCCGCGCGTCTGGAACACCCGGGCCTGAGCTTCCAGCACGGTGACGTGCGCAGCGTGGCGCCGAGCGCGGTGGATGTGATGATCGCCTTGCACGCCTGCGACATCGCCACCGACTACGCAATCCACATGGGCATTCGCTCGGGCGCCTCGATCATCATGTGCTCGCCGTGCTGCCACAAGCAGATCCGCTTGCAGATCCAGAGCCCGGCCTTGCTCAAGCCGATGCTGCAATACGGCCTGCACCTGGGTCAGCAGGCGGAAATGGTCACCGACAGTTTGCGGGCGCTGTTCCTGGAAGCCTGCGGCTACGAGACCAAGGTCTTCGAGTTCATTTCCCTGGACCACACCAACAAGAACAAGATGATCCTGGCCGTCAAACGCGCCGAACCGGTGGACCCCACCGAGCTGCTGGCCAAGATCCAGGAACTCAAGGCGTTCTACCACGTTACCGAGCACTGCCTTGAAACGCTGCTGCGGGCCGATGGTTACCTCGCCTGAAGCTGGTGCCCCAAATACTGTGGGAGCAAAGCTTGCTCGCGATAAGGGCGACACGGTTTAACTGCTAGAACCGCGTCATCGTTCATCGCGAGCAAGCTTTGCTCCCACAGGACTCGCTCCCACAAGGGCAGAGGTGCAGCCCGTCAGGTAATCAGCGCTTATCCCTCATCCACCGACGTAGCGGACTACCTTTAATGCGTTAACCACCCACGCATCCCCAAAGGAGCCCACCCCATGCCCGTCAAGAAAATCCTCATGCTGGTCGGCGATTACGTCGAAGATTATGAAGTCATGGTGCCGTTCCAGGCCCTGCAGATGGTCGGCCACACCGTACACGCCGTGTGTCCGGACAAAACCGCCGGACAGACGGTGCGCACGGCGATCCACGATTTCGAAGGCGACCAGACCTACAGTGAAAAACCGGGGCATTTGTTTGCCCTCAACCATGACTTCGCCAACGTCCAGGCCGCCGACTACGACGCGCTGTTGGTGCCGGGTGGGCGAGCGCCGGAATACCTGCGCCTGAATGAAACCGTCCTGCAACTGGTGCGCGATTTCGATCTGGCGGGCAAGCCGATTGCCGCGGTGTGCCACGGTGCGCAATTGCTGGCGGCGGCGGGCATCCTCGAAGGGCGCGAATGCAGCGCCTACCCGGCCTGTGCTCCGGAAGTCCGGCTGGCGGGCGGGACCTATATCGACATTCCCGTGACCCAGGGCCATGTCCAGGGCAATCTCGCGACCGCACCGGCCTGGCCTGCGCATCCGAACTGGCTGGCGGGATTCCTGACGCTGCTGGGCACGGCCATCACTTTGTAATAACGCCGCACAGCGGACTGGCAAGGCAAGCGCAGCGGGTCTTTACTCTCGGGGCATGTCTTCATTACCAGGAGAGAAATCATGTCCGGATGGTACGAAATCAGCAAAAGCAGCAGCGGCCAGTTTCGGTTTGTGCTCAAGGCGGCCAACGCCGAGACAATCTTGACCAGTGAGCTGTACACCACCCGCAGCGGTGCCGACGGTGGCATTGCTTCGGTGCAGAAAAACAGTCCGTTGGCCGAGCGCTATGAACTCAAGAACACCAAGGACGGCCATCCGTATTTCAACCTCAAGGCGGCCAACCATGAAGTGATTGGCAGCAGTGAGGCTTATTCATCGGACGCGGCCCGGGACAAAGGCATCGCCAGCGTCAAGGCCAACGGACCGACGACGGTCATCAAGGACAAGACGGTGGCTGCGCTCTGACAGGACAGTAATAAGGAGATCTGTGGCAAGGGGATCTGTGGGAGCAAGGCTTGCCCGCGATGCAGGCGCTGCGATTGTGCAGGCTCACCGCGTTATCGTTCATCGCGAGCAAGCTTTGCTCCCACAAATGAATCCCCCTGGTCATGCGGGTTTACCCTGCCTTTTAAACCTCCACCGGCACCGACAATTTCGGATCACCCAGCGGATGGCTCTTCGCATCGAAGAAGCGCAACTGCACCTCCAGCCCCTGGAACACCTTGGCGTAATGCCGCTTCTGATGCTGGATGAACGCCTGACTACGGGGATAGATCGAAATCGCCACGGTTTTCGGTGCGGCCAGGCGCAGGGCTTGCACGATGTGGTTGTCCTGCTCGCCCAGGGCATGGCCGAACAGGCACAGGTTGTCGCCATGCTGCAGCAACTGGTCGTAGCAGAACGACAGGTAATCGCTGCTGCGGATGGTCTTGAGCTTGTCCTGGCTCGGGCCTTCATTGACGAACAGCGGCACATCGTCGAGGGTCTTGATCGTGTTGTTGATGGCGAAACTGCCCAGCAAGGTGCCTTCGGTGGACGTGAGCTTGCGCGCCGTGCCGTCCTGGTTGCGCACCAGGTGCAGGCCGCCGTGCAGGTACAACAGGCGTGGTTTGTCGGTGGTCGCCTGGCTCAGGTCGAAACTGTGGTCGTCGCCGAAGAACAGGTCGCTGATGCCCTCAGGCGCCTGCTGGATCGCCCAGTAGTTGAGCAGGTCGTAGTTGGTGGTGAACACCGTGCGGTAGCGGCCCAGCTCCTGGTTGAGCGTCGCCAGGGTCGACGGTTGCACCAGGCGCCATGGGATGTGCACCGCATGCACGGTGTTGATCAGCGCTTCCTTGATCGCGTAATAGCGATTACGCGGCGCGGCGGAGCTGACGGCCAGGGCCTTGTTGACCCGACTGGTGGTTTTCAGCGCAGCGAGCACCTGTTCGAAACTGCGCGTCTGCATCGCGTCGAACACGCTCAACTCCGACGGGCTCAGGGGTTTTTCCTCGACGGTGCGGGCATTTTCGAACAGCGAGTCATAGCCGAAATCATCCCACACCGCGCGGCTGGCGCCGTTGCCCACCAGCAGGCCGTTGAAGGCGGTGTCGGCGCGCAGGGCCTCCCAGTCTTCGAGCCGGGTGTCGTATTCCTGGAAATCGGTCATCGCAAGGATCATCTCAAAACGTGGCAAAGGCAGGGCGCGACTTTATCACGACCCAGTCTTGAGCCAGATCAAGATGCGTCATGACTAGTCGGTCATTCTGTAGGCCCTGCCGATCCGGCCTCAACCAGGAGCGTGACCCCATGAGCAGCACTTTTTTTATTCCCGCCGTGAACATCATGGGGCTGGGCTGCCTCGATGAAGCGATGATCGCTATCCGCAACTACGGCTTTCGCAAAGCCCTGATCGTCACCGACGCGGGGCTGGCCAAGGCCGGTGTCGCCAGCAAAGTGGCCGGGCTGCTGGCGTTGCAGGACATCGACTCGGTGATTTTCGACGGCGCCAAGCCCAACCCAAGCATCGCCAATGTCGAGCTCGGGTTGGGGCTGCTGAAGGAGAGTCAGTGTGATTTCGTCGTGTCGCTGGGCGGTGGTTCGCCCCACGACTGCGCCAAGGCCATCGCCCTGTGCGCCACCAACGGTGGGCAGATTCGTGACTATGAAGGCGTCGACCGTTCGAGCAAGCCGCAGTTGCCGCTGATCGCCATCAACACCACGGCGGGCACCGCCAGCGAAATGACCCGTTTTTGCATCATCACCGACGAGACACGCCACGTGAAAATGGCGATTGTCGATCGCAACGTGACACCATTGATGTCGGTGAACGACCCGGCGCTGATGGTGGCGATGCCCAAGGGCCTGACGGCCGCCACCGGCATGGATGCACTGACTCACGCGATCGAGGCTTATGTCTCCACCGCCGCCAACCCCATCACCGATGCCTGCGCCCTGAAGGCCATCACCCTGATCAGTAACAACCTGCGCCTGGCCGTGCGTGACGGCAATGACCTGACCGCGCGGGAGAACATGGCCTACGCGCAGTTTCTCGCGGGGATGGCATTCAACAATGCATCGTTAGGCTTCGTGCACGCGATGGCGCATCAGTTGGGTGGCTTCTACGACCTGCCTCATGGTGTGTGCAACGCGGTGCTGTTGCCTCATGTGCAGAGCTTCAACGCTTCGGTGTGCGCCGTTCGCCTGACCGACGTGGCCCATGCCATGGGCACCGATACACGCGGCTTCAGCCCGGAAGAGGGCGCTCGGGACGCCCTTGCGGCGATCCGCAAACTGGCCCTTGACGTGGACATTCCGGCCGGTTTGCGTGACCTGGGCGTACGCCTCAACGACGTACCGGTGCTGGCTGCCAACGCCTTGAAAGACGCCTGCGGCCTGACCAACCCACGGGCGGCGGACCAGCGGCAGATCGAAGAGATTTTCCGCAGCGCGTTCTAAGCGACCCGGGGCGGCATGAACCTCACACAGAGCATCGCCGCCGTCCCCAACACCGCGCACAACGCCGCCAGCGGCCAGGCCTGTTGACTCAACAACAGGCTGGCCATGGCACCGATCACCGAGGCCATCAGTTGGTGCAGGAACCCACTCAATGCCATGGCATAAGCGCCGGCCACCGGTGAGCCTTCGTTGGCCAGGGACAGGCTGATGGGGTAGTTCAACGACTGGCCGAACACCGCAAAGCAATACGGCAACCAGAAAAGCAGCGCGATGCTGCTCAGGGTGAGGCTGCCTGCCAGCATGGTCGTGCTCCCGCCCAACACCAGCGCGATGCCCCAGCCCATCATTCGCCGTTGACCAGTACGCAGTACAAAAGCGTTCACCACCAGCGCCCCAAGCAAGTACGCGGCACTGACCGGCCAGCCCAGCAGGCCGTATTCAATGGGCGACCAGTGGAAGCTCTCCTGCAAGATCAGCGGCGCGGCGGTGTTGAAGGCGACGATCACGCCGTAACCCAGTCCACCGGCCAAGGCCGGCAGCAGGAACGCGCGTTGCCGGAGAATGTGCCCGTAGATGCCCCATGCCGATTGCCCGTTGCCGGCTTGCACCAGCACCGGGAACCTGGCCCGGGACACCGCCGCTGCCATGGCCAGGCTGACGGCGCCCAAACCGTAGAAAATCGCCTCCCAGCCAAAAGCGGCCTGGATCAGCGAACCCAGGTACTGGCCGATACCGAGGGCAATCACAAAGGCGATCGATATCCATGACAGCGCCTTGGCCAACAGGTCGCCGCTGAAACTGTCCCGAATCAAGACCCGCGCCATCACCGAGATACCGCTGGCGCCGATGCCCTGGATCAACCTGAGCGTCAGGAACGCCTCCACGGTTGTGCCCAGCGGCAGGGCCAGGTTGCCCAAACCGTACAACCCCAAGGCCGCCAGCAAGACCGGCTTGCGCCCCAGCCGCTGGCTCAGGCTGCCCCACAGCAACATCGGCAGCGCCATGCCGATCAGGTACACCGACAAGCCCCAGGAAACCCGGGACGCATCGGCGCCCAGGTCCCGGGCGATATCGGGCAGGGCCGGCAAGTAGATGCTCATGCCCAGTTGGGCCAGGAAAACGGTGGTGCAGGTGACGATCAGGGTTGTACGGGTCTTCATCGAGCGTCCTGTCTCAAGGGCGGATGTCACGCCCGTGGGTCAGCAGCAGTTCGGTGATCTTTTCGCAAAACGAGCGAATCACGTTCGGCTCCATGTCGGCGCGCAGGGTAATGCGAATGGCGGCCTTGCCTTGCGGCACCACGGGGAAAAAAACCGCTGAAGTGAAATACCCCAGTTCGGCCAGTTCGACGGCCAGGCTGTTGGCCAGGGTAGCTTCACCGCAGGGCACCATGCGGATCGCCATGGGATTGCCGTGCTGTTCAGTGCGCACGAGGCTGTCGAAGAAGCGGATATTAGCTTGCAAACGCTCCTGCAGGGCGCTGAATTCTCGACTGCGGTGCAGGCGGATCGACGCCATGCCGGCGCCGATGGCCGCTGCGTTCAGGCTCTGGGACCAATTGCTCGGCCCACCGTAACGCTGCACCAGCGCTTTGTACCGCTCACTGCCAAACATGACCAGCCCGCCACTGGCGCCGAATGACTTGGCCAATGAAGCAACGATCAGGGTACGTTCATCCACGGCCGGGACGCGCGAACGGACCAGGCCTGCGCCGGACTCCCCGACCGCAGACAATGCGTGGGAGTCGTCCAGATAGAGAAACAGGCCATAGCGCTGCTTGAGATACATCAGGCTGTCCAGGTCCGCCAATCCGCCCATGCTGTAGGCGCTGTCGGCCACGTATGCCACGTAGCGCTGGCGTTTGCACAGGTCTTCGATGAAGTCCATGTCGTTGTGCGGGCAGGTGATGACCTGGGTTTCATCGGCGCAGGCGGCCTTGCTGTGGTTCATCGAGTAATGGGCGTATTTGTCGAACACCATGACCGGCGAACACTGGTTGGTGAACGCGCCGCTGGCCAGCAACGGCAGGATTCCGGCGCTTGCCGCACTGCACGACAGGGCACTGAGGCAACTGGCCCCGAACAGCTCCGACAATTGGGTTTCGTACTCGTCCAGGATCGCCAGTTTGCAGCGATTCCTTGAGTTGGCGACCCGCAGGGTCCCGGTTTCCCACAGGGCAGTCATGGCGCCGTCCAGCAACGCGGGGTGATAGTCCAGGCCCAGGTAGGACGTGGTACAGAAGTGATGAAAGGTGCGACCGTATTGGTCGACCAGCACATTGGGTGTCTTGACCTCGACATTCAGCCCTGAGATTTTTCCGGCTTCGGTGCCCTGCCAGTTCTGGTCTGCGAGGGAAATCACCTTGCGGTAGTGGGTGAAGTGATGGGGTGCTTGAGCAGTCTGGTTCATGGTGCGATTACATTCCTTGGTGAGTGGCGCTGTCCGTGGGGTGTTTCGATAGCGGTGTGTTTCCAGACTTTACAGATTGTTGTGCAGGGCTTTGAATCGGCTGTTTCCGGCGTGCTTGAGTGTCACTGGAGATTTCTGCGTAGGACTTTGCCTAGGACCTTGGACGGGGAATCCGTCGGCGATGTCGGAGCTTGAAAGTACCCTGGGTTCGCCCCAAGCCCGCTGGGTTATCACTCTTTTCTGAAGGTTGTTTACTGATGCTCTCAGGCCTCAATCATCTGACCCTTGCTGTCACCGACCTGGATCGCAGTGTGGTTTTTTATGGCGAGCTATTGCAGTTGCGCCTCGAAGCCAAGTGGGACCGCGGGGCCTATTTGTCGCTGCCGGGTCTGTGGTTGTGCCTGGCTTTCGACCCGTTGCGCAGGCCCCTGCCGGCAGCGGACTACACCCATTACGCTTTCAGCATCGCTGCCGAGGATTTCCCGGAGCTGGTGGCGCGGCTGAACGCGGCCCAGGTGTCCTCATGGCGAGACAACCGCAGCGAGGGGGATTCGTTCTACTTTCTCGACCCGGATGGGCACAAGCTGGAAGTCCATGTGGGGGACCTGGCGTCGCGGTTGGAGGCCTGTCGGCAGGCACCGTATGCCGGTATGGCGTTTTTTACCGAGCCGTGATGGGCTGCGTCGAACCGAGTTGCTGCGCCTACCAGGCGTTGGGCGGCAATCGTCGCGTATGGAACAGTCGCAGGATTTGCACGCGCCCGTGGCGAACGCGATAGGGAATCAGGTACGGACGGTCGGGGACAACCCATTCACGGGTGCCAGCCAGGCGGCCTTCACGACCGGACGCCGGGAATTGGGCAAGTTGCTCGACGCTCATGAGGATTGCCTTGACGAAGTGCGCTGCTGCTTTTGGATTCTCCAGCGCAATGTAAGCGGCTTCGTCGTCCAGATTCTTGAGGGCAGTGCGCAGCCACTCAACCTGCATTGTTCATCCATTTTTCGGCAATCGCGTTGACATCCTCGGGACTGGCGAAGTCACCTGCATCTGCCTCATGCAAGGCTTCTTGGATTTCCTTGATCTGCCAGGCTTCACGGGCCAGGTATTCGCGTAGTGCATCGACGGCCAGGAATGACTTGCTGCGCCCGGTAGCCTTGGCCAATACCGCCAGGGTTTCGGCGACTTCATCGGGCAAGCGCAATGACATGACGGACATGATGATCTCGATGTAGTGGTTTGTAATACAACATACTACATCGTCCTTGAAGTGTTGCCAGTCCCGTTGGTCTCCATCGTTTGTGTGAATGTTCGCCCCGATATCGAGGCTCATCCTCTACAGTCTGATCCCCTGCGCTATCCTCATCGGTATTGGTGGGGCGCGTCGGTCTCGCTCGTTGTATCGGCGTCACGAACTGACCATCACCCGCTTCGCTCACCGTTGCATTATCCGGATGACCTCCAGCCCCATGGACACTCGAAGTTCCGCGCCGCTGGCCAGCTACATCGACCTTTTGCTGGACGCCGTGTGTGCCGTCGACGGCCAAGGGCGTTTCGTGTTTGTCAGTGCTGCCTGCGAACAAATTTTTGGCTACACCCCGCAGGAGCTGATCGGCCAGCCGATGATCGATCTGGTGCACCCCGCCGACCGCCAGCGGACCCTCGAGGCGGCCCGGGAGATCATGGACGGCGAGCCCAAGCTCAATTTCGAAAACCGCTACCTGCGCAAGGACGGTCGGGTGGTGCACATCCTGTGGTCGGCACGCTGGTCGCCGGCGGACCAACTGCGCATTGCCGTGGCCCGGGACATCACCGAACGCAAGCAGGCCGAGTCCCGACAGGCGGCGTTGTATGCGATTTCCGAGGCAGCCCATGCCGCGGCGGATCTGCTGGCGCTGTTCAAACGCATCCACCTGATTATTGGCGAGTGGCTGCCGGCGCTGAATTTTTCGGTGGCGCTGTATGACGAACAATGTTCGCAACTTAACTTCCCCTATCACGTCGACGACCGGGAAGGGCAGCCCGAATTGCCGGGCACGGTCACCGGGCGTTTGTGCGCCGAGGTGATTCGCAGTGGACAGCCAATCCTGCTGACGCCCGGTTGCAGCCACTTGCCGCCGGGGTTCGACGACCTTGTGGCGCAGCCGGATGCGCCGTGTTGGCTGGGCGTGCCACTGAACTCGCAGAGCGGCACGATTGGCGCGCTGATCGTCAAGAGCGCGCCGGACAATGTGCGCTACACCGAGCAGGACAAGGAGTTGCTGCAATACGTTTGCGCGCAACTCACCATCGCCATCGAGCGCAAGCAGTTGCACGCCCGGTTGCAGCACATGGCTCAGTACGATCAGTTGACCCAGGTGCCCAACCGCGAATTGCTCCGTGAACGGTTCAAGTACGCCTTGGCAACCGCCCGTGCTGCGTCCGGGCGCATGGCCTTGCTGTATATCGACCTGGACCGTTTCAAGCAGGTCAACGACACCTATGGCCACGGGGTGGGCGACATGCTGTTGCAAGCGGTGGCCAATCGTCTCAAGGGCTGCATCCGCGACACCGACACCGTGGCGCGTATTGGCGGCGACGAGTTCGTGGTCCTGCTGCACAGCATCCAGGCCCTGGAGGATGCCCACAGTGTGCGGGAAAAAATCCGCCATGCACTGGCCCAGCCACTGCGTCTGGACGGACACTGCCTGAGCATCGAGCCGAGCATCGGCGTGGCCTGTTTCCCCGACCATGGCACCGAAGATGTCGCCCTGTTCCGCCATGCCGATGAGGCTATGTACGCCGCCAAACGTCACAATCACCGGGCGTTCGGCATCTGATAGCGCGTCACCGTTCGTCGTGGCGCTGGACGTTTTTTCAACCTTTCAAGCGTGACCTTTTCAGATGTCAGGCGGGCCCCGCTCGCCGGAAACATCGTCCATGATCGAACGAAGATGTCTGGAGCGGGTCGCAGAAGGGGGAGAACCACTCAGCCGTACCTGGGTCAGACGTTTCGTTGATCATCATGGGTGGTTCTGATTCAGAGGCGGGAAACCCGTCAGAACTTTTATCAGAGGAGGGCGCGACCATGAGCCGTATGGCCAGCTTTTTTCGCACCACCAGTGTCGTCGTGCTGATGGGCCTGGGTGCCAACAGTGCCTGGGCCCAATCGCCTGCCGACTTCATCAACGATGCTTCCGCCAAAGGCATGGCCGACATCGAGGCCAGTCGCATGGCCCACGGGAAAGCCGAATCCAGGGAGGTCAAGGACTACACCATCATGGTGATCAACGACCGCACCACGGCCAATCAACACCTGGCGAAGATCGCCAAGAAGCTCGACTTGCCTGTCGCCCCCCGTGAGGAGGTGGCTGACAAGGCCAAGGCCCTGATCCCGCAGGTCAAGGAAGGCGAGTCGTTCGAGGCTGCGTATGCCGCCAGCCAGGTCAAGGCCACCGAGGAGGCCATCGCGCAGATCGAGCAGCAGGCCCAGACCACCGAAGTGCCGGAGATCAAGGCCTTCGCCGATGAAACGCTGCCTAAACTGCAGACCCATCTCGAAATGGCCAGGGCGCTGCAAGCCAGCCGCTGATCCGCTGCGTTTTTGTATTCAGGGCCGGGACGTTCGCGTCCCGGCTGATTTTTGCCCGCCAAAAGGAGAACCTTCCAGCGCATCTGCGTCAGCACTGGTTCAGGTCTACTTTGTTCTTTTCTTCCAGGCCTTCAAGGCTCCTGACTTCGTCCTGGCCCATGGCCTGGTAATGCTTTCTCAGCGCCTCCAGTTGCTTGAGGTCCAGCGACTCAAGGCCGAGCATTGCATTCTGTGCCTCCTTGGTCGCTCGTAATAACTCATCGACCTTGAGGTGCAAGATGTCGGTATCGCGGTTCTGCGTGTTTTGAATCAGGAATACCATCAGGAAGGTAATGATCGTCGTTGATGTATTGATGATCAGTTGCCATGTGTCATTAAAGTCGAAAAGAGGTCCGCTGAGGGCCCAGAGCGCCAACAACACGATGGCCCCCAGAAACGTCTTGGGGCTCCCCGCCCAAAGGGCCAGTTTTTGAGCGATTTTTGCGAAGGTCATTGCTGTGTTCCTTATGGATGCACCTGTCCTTTGTGACAGCAATGAATTGATGAAAATTCTGCTTACATTTTCAGGCGCCGCTGTTCGGCAAGGTTTTTCGTGCAACCTGAAAATCATCGCAACCAATTGCCGTGTTGGCGGGTCACTCCTTAAGGCCCTCAGCTTCGGAGTCCACCATGAACCTCGCACGCACTGTTTGCCTTGCCTGCTGTTTGTTCGCCCTGCAAGGCTGCTTCGACAATTCGGGTAACGAGACCAAGGACAACACCGATGGCACTAAGTCCTCGGTGCAGATGCAAGAGTCGGGAACGGAAAACAAATAGTCGTCTAGCTCAACCCTGTGGGAGCGAGCTTGCTCGCGATGGCGTCGGCGCAGCAATAGCAAGAGTGCCTGACACACTGCCATCGCGAGCAAGCTCGCTCCCACAGGTTATGGCGGCTTTCTTAGCGCCCTTGTTGCAACACCTTCAGCGCTGCCGAAGCCAGGAAGCCGGAACGGCTCTTCTCTTCAGGATGGTGCAACACATATTCATCAATACGATTGAGCAGGTAGCCGGGCAACGTGATGTTGAGTTTCTGCGCCTTGCCCAGGTATTTGGTCACATCGATGTCCACCAGCGCCCAAGTGCAGCCGGCATATGCCGGATTGGCGGCGTGCAAGGTGACGGTGTTGGCCGACGGAATCGGCGAGCCGTCTTCAGCCAGAATCTCGAAGTGACCCTCGATGGCCTCACGCGCCATCGCCATGGCCTCGTCCAGGTCGTCGCCTGCGGAAAAACAACCGGGAATATCCGGTACCTCAACACCCCAGGCGTGCTTGTCATCGCCCATGGAAATCGCAATCGGGTAAAGCATATTCATCGTCCTCCGCGAACGTCGCGCAACGGGCCGGCTGAAGCAGCGCCTGTTGCAAAATACTGATGGCCGTTTTCTTGAGCAGGTCCTTCTTCGGATGAGGAACCGTGACCAGCCCCGGCTTGGTCGGGTGCTTGACGTGATGGTGGCTGCCCCGAACTCGTACCAGATACCAACCATCTGCAATGATCTGGCTTATCAAAAATCGGCTATTCACAACACCTCCGTGTGGTGTGCTTGGTGGGTACTATACCTACTGAAAACGAATGATCAACACTATAACCACCTAGGGTGACCTCGGTAGCTATGCGCAGTCATCGCAACGAAGTCTAGAAGCGGCGTCGCACAAGGGCGGCGGCGAGGCGGGGCGGGTTTATTTCGGGATGTGAAGTCGGACGTAATGCTTGTGGGGCGAGGGCGCTTGCTCCCGCTGGGCTGAAGCAGCCCTCAAGTTTTAGCTGTTGCAGAAAAAAGTGCAAAAAAACCGGCCATGTTGGACCGGTTTTTTTGATCTTGAGATGCTGCTGCAGATTGGTGTTGAGTCGTTATGTATTAAGCAACGTCCGACAGTAGGCTCTCGTAAGGAATTCGCAATCCGTCGTGCAGGCGTTTAATCATCGCCAGACTCAGCTTGCGTTTGCGGTTCAGCACTTCAGACACACGCCCGCTCGAACCAAGGAACGGTTCCAAGTCACGCGGAGTCAAGCCTTGTTGATCCATTCGGAATTTAATTGCCTCAATTGGATCGGAGGGGGGCATCGGGTAGTGCTCGTCCTCGTATTTTTCGATTAACAAGGCAAGGATTTCCAGTTCATCGCCTTCAGCCGAACCGACTTCCGCACCCCAGAGCTGTTCGATGCGAGTAAACGCTGCATTCAAGTCATCCTGGTTGCGAATGGGTTTGATGTTCATCATACGGTCTCCGCGTTGATTTGGTCGTACTGGGCGTGGGTGCCGACGAATCGTACAAAACCAAGCTGTCGCTGATAATCGATTGCCAGAATTACTCGGTATTTGTTACCGCCGATGTTGAATACAACCCTGGCGCTTTTGAGAATACTGGCTGTTCTGAGTTCAGCCTTAATCTCTTGAGGCGTTCGATAGGTCGCTTTCTCCATGTGTCGATACCATTCAACCAATGGCGTCTGGGAATCGGCATAAGCTGGATTGCTTTCCCAAAAATCCCGCAAGGTACCTCTCGCGATAATCCGCACCTATTTTCTCCCGTTTTGGGAGGAGTCTAGTCTGACTGGGCCGGCGTTGCAATTGGGTTTGTTGGGAAGGTTGATGAACGATTTGCTCGACCCCTAGCACCCCATGCTAGTGCGCTGTTATCAGTTGCGAGGTAGACAATGGATAACGGCCACACAGCCTATGATCTAGAAGGAAAAATGTATTCGTGGCGAGGGCGTTTGCTCCCGCTGGGGGGCGAAGCAACTCCTGGATTTACAGTTCAAATACCAGGAGCCACTTCGCGAAACTACGGTCGCTATGACTGCTGCACAAACGTCAGCCGTACCGCAAATCCAATCAAAAGACTCCCAAATAACCACTGCTGCACACGCTGGGCCGAAGGCGAACGTTGAAGCCAGCGACCGAGTGCGACACCCACCAACGCGTAGGCGCTATCGAACAGCAGGCCGACGCCGACCAGCACCACGCCCAGGGTCGCGAATTGCCCCAGCACCGGCCCGCCCTGTGGATCGATGAACTGCGGCAATAACACCGAGCAAAACAGCAAGGCTTTGGGATTGAGCAGATTGGTCAGCAGCCCACGCCGAATCGCCTGGTAGCAGCGCCGTTTCCCGACCTCGACGGCGGCACCTTCAAAACTCGGCAACAAGGTGGTTCGCAGGCATTGAAAACCGATCCATAACAAGTAGGCAGCACCGGCCAGACGCACGACGTCGAACGTCCACGGCGCGGTCTTGAACAAGGCCGAAAGCCCCAACGCCGCCAATGCAACATGACACCCACGAGCAACCCCCAGGCCCACCGCCGTCGCCAGCGCCGCGCCCCTGCCCTGACGGGCACCGGTTTGCAGCAGCAGAATCATGTCCGGCCCGGGCAACACGTAGACCACCATCAAGGCCATCAGGAACAACCAGAGCTCTGCCACGTGACACCCCTTTGAGCGACGATTTGATAGCGCCAGTCTAGAGCCGAGGGGGAGGGCAGGTGGTTGCGAAGTCAGCTTCTAAAGCGTTGCTAATTGGCATAACCTGCCACTTATTCGTGCCATTAAATCGGAATCTGCCAACCCATGAAACTGGACGCCTTTGACCGCAAAATCCTCGCCGCGCTGCAACGGGACGGCCGCCTGAGCAACGTGCAACTGGCCGAAGAAATTGGCCTGTCCCCGTCGCCCTGCTTGCGCCGCGTGCGGATGCTCGAAGAAGCCGGTGTCATTCGCGGTTATCAAGCCATCCTGGACCGTGACGAAGTAGGGCTCGGATTAACGATCTTTGTCGGCGTGAAAGTTGAACGGCACAACGACGAACAAGCCGAAGCGTTTCGCCAGGCCGTCACGGCATTGCCGGAAGTGATCTCGGCGTTTCTGGTGTCAGGTGAATCGGATTTTCTGTTGCAAGTGGTGGTGCCGGATTTGCGGGCTTACGACCGTTTTCTCACTGGGCGGCTGCTGAAACTGCCGGGGGTGAGTGATATCCGCAGCAACTTTGCGATTCATACGATGAAGACGCCGGGGGCGTTGCCGTTGGGGCACTTGCCGGGGACCGAGCAATGAACGACACAAGTCGGCGCCCAAGATACAAAAAGCCCCGCTGTGAAAAACACCGGGGCTTTTTGTTTTGTCGTTAGGTGGGAGTTTCGCGGCTCCCATTCTTAACCGTACGGTCTATCTATTGTTTCTCGGCTTTTTTTCTAACTTCAACTTCCGGCCTTGGCGTAATGACCTTCACAACGTCATCAATCACCGCCTTGCTCATCTCCAACAAAAAGTGCGCAGCCCAGGCGTAGCGGTCGGTGCTCTTTTCAAACGCCGCGTCTTCGGCAAGCCGGTGAGCGAGATGCAAAAGATCTGACGCCCGTTCCAATGCCTCTTGGATGGGTACGCCGCCGTTGACACGGAACAGCGCTCGATCAGCGGAATAGTTGAAGGGGGTGTAGCCGATGGTTTTTAGCCCAGTGTCTTCGTTCATGGCCTGCCCCCGTCGATCGAGAAACAGTAGGTTCGAGGCCTGAGCTTTGGCTGGTTTGAAAGTGATTTGATTTGCTGTGAGGTACACATTGTCTAGCTCCCGTGAAGCGCGGTTGCTTGACTCACGGGTTTCCAAGCCCGATCGCCTGATTTGCAGCGACGTCTAGAAGGGTAACCACGGAAGACAAACCCAACAAGTCGGCACACCGCCTAAAAAGCGTAGTTAGCGTGCTCCTTACGCAACGCTCGGAATTTCCCTACAAATATTCGTGAGAGCCAGAGGATACTTTATGTGACGATGTTCAACGAGACACTGATCGTCGTTGCCTTCGTCCGTATGGGTAACGATCAACGTTCTAAGTTTGGATCAAGTAAAACAGGTCGATGTCGGTATGACGCCAGAAGAATCTGCTATCGAGCACGCAGCCCTTGAATTCGCTAGAGTGAATCGAGCCTCTTTGGCTCGGCATATTGCGGACGCCGCTGTGTACCTCAGTGAGGAGGTACCATTCACGGTGTTCATGGCGGGGTCGCCTGGGGCTGGCAAGACGGAAATAGCCAAGGCTATGGCTGACGATTTGGACGAGAGAAATCTTAGCCTTTACTCCAAACGTGTTCTTCGTATCGATCCTGATGATTTTCGAAGTCTGATTCCCGGCTACGACGGAAGCAATTCATACCTTTTTCAGCGTGCGGTTACGAAGATTCTGGAAAAGGTGTTGGACCGCGCGTTCAAGAGACGGCTTTCGTTCATTCTGGATGGGACGATGGCCAACCTTGGGGTAGCGAAGCGGAATATCGACCGCGTCTTGGGAAGTGGCAGGAAAGCCCAGATTATGTATGTCTACCAGAGGCCAGAACTCGCCTGGCAGTTCGTGCAGGCTCGGGAAGTTACAGAGGGCAGGAACATTCCGCTGCAGGAGTTCGCCAGACAGTTTGTTGCCGCACGGTGCAATGTCATTGAGTTGAAGCGCATCTACGGTAGCCAGATCCACATCGATTTGCTTATCAAGGACTTTGATGGCGACGACGGTCAACAGGTTGAGCTTGATGTGGCTGGGGATACGATTGACGCTCTGATTCCCCAGATCTATGATCAGGCTCAGCTCGTTGAGCTGTTAGCAGAGGTTTGAAATCAATGAGTACAGAAAAGATCAAGAAAACCAGCGCTTTGACTGAGTTTTTCACCAACACCCCCGCCGAGACTAGAAAAGAGATTTTGATGGGCATCATTGGCAAGGCTAACGCCTCCCAACGGGATGTCGTGCAGAAAGCAGAGGCTATCAAAGCTGCGCGGGCTTCTGCTCAGGCAAACTGAGATGTTGCCGTCAAATCAGCCCAAGGTTCATTAGGCTCTGTTCCAAGTCTCGTCGAACTCGTGGTTCGTCTTGCGCGAGCTGATGGGCGAAACGCTGTCGCTATATCCGCGTTACGTTGCTGCCGTTCAGCATCGGTGCTGCGTTCGCCCTGACTCTGTTGGCCGTCGTCGCTTTTGTCGCAAGGCATGTTTGATTCTTTGCCACTCATCTCAAATCATCGGTGCCCTACCCCCTACGTGTTCAGCGCTATCGCTTCTACTTTGCTGTAAGCGGATCCAAGAGGCTTGACCACCTGCCTAGCACTTTTCCTATGGCGAAGGTCTGATGAAGTTATCTCCATGAGCGCTCATTCATGCTCACTCTTCTTCAAAGCGCCTGCTGCGCAACGCCTAACAATAGCCTTCAGCATGCGCCGACGAATAAGCCCGCTGACCGGCCGAATCAAATACCAATACGACGTAAAACTTCGCAACGCATCCGCGTCGAGGCAATGCACCCGTGTCTGCGTGGTGACCCTCGTCAAGCCCGGTCGCAGCAACTGGCAGGTGAAGCTTATGACCAGCTTCACATTCCCCGGCTCATTGAATAGCTCGAACGCTTCGGCATCCGCGACAACGACTTGGCCGTAGTCGGCTTTCCACAGCTTGCCGGCGAGCCCGTAAGCGACCTCTACGTCGCCGTTGCGTTGAAGCAACGTGAAATTATCCATGCCGAATGAAGCGCGTTGATCAGCCTCTGGGTGCCGAGATCGACCCAGCAGGCGCATGGGGATTTCGCGAAGCTTGATTGCATACCGAAAAAAACGGTCGTCTTCGGGGCGGTGGGCGAGGATTGCCGCCATGGCATGGGAAGGGTCTACGGGGATGTCCACGGTATGCAATTCACTGAACTGATACGTAGGCAGATATGAGTCAATCAGGTACATCCTTGCTCTCCTTCATAGGTACTCGGTGTGAACCTCAGGGGCGCAAATCCCACAAAACTCCAGACCAAAAAAAACCGGCCACCAAGAGCCGGTTTTTTAATCCCTCGCCAAAAAAACATACGACGCAGGACCAGAATTCGATTGGAGCGGGTGAAGGGAATCGAACCCTCGTTATCAGCTTGGGAAGCTGGAGTAATGCCATTATACGACACCCGCTCAGAGCGGCTGACTTTGTACCAGATGTGGGCACGGATTTGAAGTTTTTCTTCACACAGCGTGCGGTCAGTCGTCTACGCGAGCCTCAAACCAGAGCGGTCGTTGGCGGGCAAACCCCGTTGCTGAAGGCGCAGGACGGGGCTTGCTCGCCAGGACTCGGTTTCAGATGGCCAGTGCATGGTAGCCCTGTACGTAGCTATAGCGCGGTCGGCTTTCGTGGTGTTCCGGTGTGAGGAAACCCAGCAAGGCGTTACGGCTGTCGCGGCAGGCGGCTTTGTGTTCCATGTCCAGGAAGTGCCCGGTGGCTTGCAGCGTGCTGAAGCTGCTGTGCTGCACGTGATCGGCAAAGAGCCTGGCGTCGTCGGCCGCAGTGTATTCGTCCCATTCGCCGTTCAGGAACAACACCGGTACGTTGATCTTTTTCGCGGCGTTGACGTAGCACAGCTGGTCGCTGTGGAGCACATCGCTGATGTGGAAATGCATCTGCCCGTACTCATGCTCGGCCAAACTGCTGACATGGCGATAGTTGAAGCGCTTGAACAGCGGCGGCAAATGCTTGCCGATGGTGCTGTTGACCAAGTGCCCGACACGGTCGCCGTCCAGGCTGCCGAGGTAATCCACACCGCGTTCCAGGTAGTCGCGCATCGGCGCATTGAGCACCGGCGAGAACGAACTGATCACCGCTTTTTCGATGCGCCGTGGCCGTTGCGCCAAGGCGGTCAGCGTAGCGGCGCCGCCCCAGGAAAACGACAGCACGTGCTCGGCGGCGAAGTGGTCGATCAGTTCCAGGAGAATCTGGCCCTCGATCTCTTTCGTCAGCATTTGCTCATGTCGGTTGTGAGCTTTTGACTTGCCCGCGTAGGGTTGGTCGTACAGCACAACATTGAATTGCGGGTAGAGGTTTTTGGCGGTCTGTGCAAACGACGCGGTGGTGGCCATTGAGCCGTTGACCAGAATGATGGTCTTTTGTGCGGCGTCTGCGCGATAGAACTCCGTGTAAACCCGATACTGACCCTGTATATCCAGCACAGCGATTTCTGGCCTCATGTCATAAGACTCCTGGCAAGCGGGTATGCGCGCAATGAGATTGCACGGGCAATGTGACAGGTAGGCATACGCCTGAAAGATAAAGCCCATGTCGATCCAAAAAAACGGTCGACGGGTGTTGTTATAGGCGGGCAGTTCGCCGGCGGGACAAGGCGGAACCTGAGGGTTCCAGCCGGCAAAAAGTTTCTTGGAAGTATGTTGTGACTCATCGGTCACATTTCGGCCGACGACCTGATTCAAGCAGGGGGACGACCGTTGCGCAAGTACCTATCGGAAAATTGTTCGACACTTCTGCCCAGCGGTAGCAGGTTCAGATGAGATGGACTTCTTCAAGGCTCAAGGCGCGGTACTGGCCCGGCTCGAGATGGGCGTCCAACGTCAGCGGGCCCATGCGCTCGCGGTGCAGGCGCAGCACCTTGTTGTTGAAGTGGCCGAACATGCGCTTGACCTGGTGATAGCGCCCTTCAACGATGCTCAAGCGCGCCGATCTCGGCCCCAGCAGCGTCAGCTCTGCTGGTTGGGTGGTGAGGTCTTCGAAGGCAAAGTACAGGCCCCGGGCGAAGGTGTCGGCGTATTCGGCCGTGATGATTTGCTCGGTTTCGACGTAGTAGACCTTGGGCAGTTTGGTCTGCGGTTGGGTCAGGCGCCGTGACCAGGCGCCGTCATTGGTGATCAGCATCAGCCCGGTGGTGTTGAAATCCAGGCGCCCGGCGATGTGCAGGTCGTCCTTGTCCGGTTCGTCCAGCCAGTCGAGGACGGTGGGGTGTTGCGGGTCGCGAGTCGCACTGACACAGCCGGGCGGCTTGTGCAGCATGAAGTAGCGCGCCGGTCGGCCCGTTTGCAGCACTTCGTCGTCGACTTCTACACGGCTGAATTCACGGACTTGTGCATGGGGATCGCTGACGGTCTGGCCGTCGATCCGCACCCGGCGTTCCACCAGCAACAGACGCACTTGTTGGCGATTGAATCGCGGCAGATTACTGAGGAAACGGTCGACGCGCATGGGCAGTTCAGGCAAGGCAACGGAGGGCGGGCATCTTACGCGATCGGCTGGGGCTTGGCGCGCAACTGGGCTTCGACCTGGGCGCAGCGTGGGCACAGGCAGGACTGATCACGCAGCTCGGCTGGCAATGCCTCGAGCACGGCCGGGTCGATGCTCACGCCGTAACACCAGCAGGCGCGGTCGGCAGTTCGTGGGTCGGCCAGGGTGCAATCGTTGGCACCGCCGCAGGCCGGGCAAAGGTCGGGTTTATTCATAACTGGAGTGAGGCATTTCCACGCAGGTTCGGTTGCACCCGGTCTGTCGGGCGCGTTGCAGCGCATGATCGGTCCGCGACAGCAGGCTGTGCAAGGTGTCTTCGTCCTGCAAGGTGGTGAGGCCGAGGCTGACGGTGACCAGCAATTGTTTTCCACTGCAGAAATAGCGCTGCTTTTCGATGTGCTGACGAATTTTCTCTGCGATCTTCAGACCGGTCTGTCCGTCGGTGTCCTTGAGCAGGACGACAAAGGCTTCCGTGCTCCAGCGACACACGATGTCCGAATGCCGCAGGCTTTGTGTCAGGTCGCGGGCGAACCCGGTCAGCAGTTGATCGGTGGCGATATGACCATGGGTGGTGTCCAACCGCTTGAAATCGTCCAGTTCCACCAGCAGCGCAGTCAACGGTTTGGGCTCGCGCTGGGCTTCATGCAGGGCTTGCACGGCCAGCAGGTCGAAACCACGGCGATTGGGTAATTCGGTCAGGCTGTCGAGGGTGGCCTGGGCGTCGATGCGTTGTTGGTAGCTGTTGATCAACCGATAAAGGATTGCCAGGACCGCCAGCGTCACGAGCATGCCGATCAGCAGGTTCAGATACAGCGTCTTGAGGATGTTATCGCGTAGCGAGGCCTGGGCAGCGTAATAGCCCAGCAATGCAATGATCAGGAAACCAGTACCGAGCAGCGCCACCACGGCCAGGAGCGGCTTGCGCTGGGAATACAACGGCGAACGGAGCGACATGGCGTTTCCCTTGGCGCAGACCCAATGAAGTCAGTTTAGTGGCCTTGTGGGAAAAGACATTCGGATTTGCAGGTTTGTAGGACCATGGTGAGGGAACAGGCTCCCTCACCACAGGTTCGGCCTTATTCCAGGCTACGCAGATAAGCCCGCCATCCCCCCAGGTGACTGATGTCCCGTGCGCCTTCCAGGCCATACGACTCGCAGATGAACCCGCTTTCCCAGCGACCATCGGCCAGTTGCACCTTGCCCAGCCCCAACGGTGCGGGAATGCCGGTCAGGAATGAACCCAGTTCGCTGCTCGGCAGTTCCCAGACCTCCACCTCGATCGCCACGCCGCCCTCGCTGACCCGAAGCATGCCGGGACGCAAGGGCGGGCCACCGGCCAAGGCGTAGAGGCGGTAATTCGCTGAGCTTTGGGTGGCCTCGATCAGACGCGCCCCGCGTTGCTTGAGTTGCCCGTTCAGCGCCAACCCATCCAGGTGTGCGCCACACACCACCAGCCGCGCCCGGTCGTGGCGCGCCGGGTTGGCGGGCGCTGGCAAGGCCTTGTCCTGTTGACGCTGCAAGGCATCGGCCACGCTCAAGAGGTATTGGTCGGTGAAGGCTCGACCGAACAACGTCACGCCCCAGGGCAAGCCGTTGCCCATGAACGCACTGGGTACGGCGACGGCGGCGTAGTCCAGCAGGTTCATGAAATTGGTGTAGTAACCCAGCTCCGAATTGCGCAGCACCGGTTCGGCGGCCAGTTCGGCGAGGGTCACCGGGCGGCCGATGGTCGGGGTGAGGACGCAATCGAGCGTATCCATGGCCCGGTCGCATTGGGCTTTGAGCGCTTGCAAACGGTAGCGGGCGCGGAAGGTTTGTACGCCATCCACCGTAGGCGCTTTCGCCAGGACGGCGCGGATGACCGGCAGTACGGCCTCCGGCTCACGTTCCATCAAGGGGCCGGCAACGCTGTAGCGTTCGGCCACCCAGGGGCCTTCATACAGCAGCCGCGCCGCTTCCAGGAACGGCGACAGGTCCAGTTCCACGGCTTCGCCGCCCAGGCGTTCGAGTCGCTCGATGGCTTCCTGAAACAGCTGCGGACCTTCCTGGCAGCCGAAAAATGCCAGGTCCCGTTGGCGCGGCACACCGAAACGAAAGCGCCGGGGCGCGCCGAACGCGGCGCCGTCGTTCCACTGCGGGTTGTGGCGGCTGTAGTCGTCACGAGGGTCTGGACGGGCCGTCAGTGCCAAGAGCTGGCTGGCTTCCTTGGCCGTCGCCGTGAAGGTGGTGACGCAGTCCAGCGTGCGACAGGCCGGGACCACGCCGGCCGTGGAGATCAACCCCAAGGTGGCCTTCAAGCCCACCAGGTTGTTCAACGCTGCGGGCACCCGCCCGGAGCCGGCGGTGTCGGTGCCCAAGGCAAAACTCGCCACGCCCAGGGCCACGGCCAGCGACGAGCCGGCGCTCGAACCGCCGGCAGGATAGTCGGGCAACACGCTGTTGCGGCAGGCGCCGTAGGGCGAGCGAGTGCCATTGAGCCCGGTGGCGAATTGGTCGAGGTTGGTCTTGCCCAGAGGGATCGCGCCCAGTGCCAGCAACTGCTCGACAATGGTCGCCGAACGGTCTGGCACGTAGGCAAACGCCGGGCAGGCGGCGGTGGTCGGAATGCCGGCCAGGTCGATGTTGTCCTTGATGGCAAACGGCACGCCGTACAGCGGCAGGCTCTCCAGGTCGCGGCTTTCCAATGCGGTCAGGTAGGGTTCCAGCTCCTCTGCCGTCAGCAGGTGGATGAACAGGTGATAGTCCGGGTCCAGCGCCGCGGCTTTTTCCCGCAGGCCCAACAGCAATTGGCGTGGCGTCAGTTCGCCGCTGCGGTAGGTGTTGCGCAGGTCGTCCAAGCGAAGAGAGAAGTTCATGGTGTTAATCCTTTGATTGAGTTCAGTCACGGTCCAGCACCACGACGCGTTGTCCGGCGCGCACTGCAGAACCTGGCTGGACGCGCACCTCGCGCACCACGCCGGCCGAGGGCGCAAGCAGCGGGATTTCCATTTTCATCGACTCCAGAATAACCAGCACATCACCGGCGGCGACCCGTGCGCCAACGTCTACCTGCACCTGCCAGAGGTTGCCGGCGATGTGGCTGTCGACACTCAGTTGACCGTCAGTCAGTTGCGAATCTTCGCTCGGCGCGATGGCCGCTTCTTCACTGTCGAAGTGCGCCTGGCCACTGGCGATCCAACGCTCGCGCTCGGCGTCGAAGGCGCCTTGTTGCTGTTGGCGGAACGCGGCGATGCCGTCGGCTTCCTGCACCAGGAAACGCTGGTAGTCGGCGAGGTTGAGCTGGCTGTGCTCGATCTCCAGGTCGAAGCGGCCCAGGGGGAACTCGCGGCGGATGCGCAGTAGTTCATCGGCGCTGACCGGGTAGAAGCGGATCTGGTCGAAGAACCGCAGCAGCCACGGCTTGCCGTCGAAGGCGGCGACGTCCCGATAACGGTTCCACATCTGCAACGTACGCCCGACGAACTGATAGCCGCCAGGACCTTCCATGCCGTACACGCACATATAGGCGCCGCCGATGCCCACCGAGTTTTCTGCGGTCCAGGTGCGGGCCGGGTTGTATTTGGTGGTCACCAATCGATGGCGCGGGTCGAGCGGCGTGGCGACCGGCGCACCGAGGTAGACGTCCCCCAGGCCCATCACCAGATAGCTGGCGTCGAACACCGTGCGTTGCACTTCATCGAGGTTGGGCAGGTCGTTGATGCGCCGGATGAACTCCAGGTTGCTCGGGCACCAGGGCGCGTCCTTGCGCACCGTGGTCATGTATTTCTCGATGGCCAACTGACAGGCCGGATCATCCCAGGACAGCGGCAGGTGGACGATGCGCGACGGCACTTGCAGGTCCTGCGCGGCGCACACCGCGTCCCACTCACCGGCGACGATGCTCAGCAGATCGGCCAGGGGCATTTGCTCGGGTTGGTAGTGCACTTGCAGCGAGCGAATGCCCGGCGTCAGGTCGATCACGCCGGGCAGGTGTTTGTGTTCCAACGCCTGCATCAAGGCATGGGCGCGAAAGCGCAACACCAGGTCCAGTTCGGGGGCGCCGATTTCCAGCAGCAGGTGGGTGTCGCCCGATAGCCTTGCCACCAGGCGCGTATCGTCCTGGCCGATATCCAACACCACAGGCGACCCCAGCCCCTGTGGGAGCGGGCTTGCTCGCGAAAGCAATGGCACAGTCAACATTGATGTATCTGACAGACCGTTTTCGCGAGCAAGCCCGCTCCCACATTGATCCCATTTCAAGGCGAGAGATCGGGCGGTGGAGATATCCACCGGCACGAACCGCACCTTGTCCCCCGCCTTGAGTTGCCCCAACTGCCACAGGTCCGCTTCGATCACCGTCACCGGGCAGACGAAGCCGCCCAGGCTCGGGCCGTCGGGGCCGAGGATGACGGGCATGTCGCCGGTGAAGTCCACGGCGCCAATGGCGTAAGGGTTGTCATGGATATTGGAAGGATGCAGCCCGGCCTCGCCGCCGTCGGCGCGGACCCATTCGGGTTTCGGGCCGATCAGGCGCACGCCGGTGCGGCTGGAGTTGAAGTGCACTTCCCAGGCCGTGTCGAAGAAGGTCTGGATGTAGCGTTCGGTGAAATATTCGGGCGCGCCGTGCGGGCCGTAGATCACGCGGATCTGCCGCACGCTTGGCAGTTCCAGGATCGGCGCGCTCGTTGGCGGCAGCGTCGTGTGTTCGTCCAGCGGCGCCAGGTGCAACACGTCGCCGGTACACAGCGCTCGTCCGCCGTGGCCGCCAAACTGGCCGAGGGTGAAGGTGCTTTTACTGCCCAGGTAATCCGGCACGTGCACGCCGCCTTGCAGGCACAGGTAGCTGCGCGCCCCGGCGCCAGAGATGTTGCCAATCGCGAGGGTGGCGCCGGCAGCAATCGACAACGGGGTGTTCATCGGCACCGCTTCGCCGTTGAGCGTGAGGGCAATCACCGCACCAGTTACCGCCACCCGGGCAGCGCAGTTGAAACGCAGCAGCGGCCCGTTCATGGTGATTTCCAAGGCTGCCGCACCTTCTTCGTTGCCGAGCAGGCGATTGCCCAGGCGCAACGAACGGCTGTCCATCGGCCCCGACGGCGGCACCCCCACCGCCCAATAACCGAGGCGGCCGGGATAGTCCTGGACGCTGGTCTGGGTGCCGGGGCTGAGCACTTCAACGGTGTTGGCGCGATAGACCAGCGCTTCCAGGCAGCGGGTCCAGGGCTGGCCGCTGGCAAACGGTGTGTCGAGGAGAATCTGTTGCAGGTAGTGGCGGTTGGTTTCGACGCCATACAGCAGGCTTTCGTCCAGTGCTTGATGCAAGCCCAGGCGTGCCTGCTCGCGGGTCGGCGCCCAGCGAATGACCTTGGCGATCATCGGGTCGAAGTAGGGCGGGATCTGGCAACCGGCCTCGACCCAGGTGTCGATGCGCAACTGTTTGCCATCGGCCTGGGGAAATTTCACGGCGGTCAGCAGCCCCGGGCTTGGCTGGAAATCCCGACCTGGGTCCTCGGCATACAAGCGCGCCTGGATCGCGTGGCCCTCGGCTTTCAAGCCTTGGCCGAGCTCGCTCAGTGGCGGTAAATCACCGGCCGCCAGTTGCACCATCCAGCGCACCAGGTCCACGCCCCACACCTGCTCGGTGACGCCGTGTTCCACTTGCAGGCGGGTGTTCACTTCCAGGAAATAGAAGCGCCCGGCGTCGCTGTCGAACACGAACTCCACGGTGCCAGCGCTGCGGTAGTTCACGGCTTGGGCCAGTTGGATCGCCGCTGCGCAGAGTTCGTCGGCCATGCCCTCGGGCAGGTTCGGCGCCGGGGTTTCCTCGAGGACTTTCTGGTTGCGCCGTTGCACCGAGCAGTCGCGCACGCCCAGGGCGATCACCTGGCCCTGGCCATCGCCGAACACCTGCACTTCCAGATGCCGCGCGCGTTCGATGTACTTTTCGATGAACACCCCGGCGTCGCTGAAGTTGTTCTGGCCCAGGCGCTTGACCGCTTCGAAGGATTCGCTCAGGTCGGCGGCACTGCGACACACACGCATGCCGATACCGCCACCGCCCGCGGTACTTTTGAGCATCACCGGATAGCCGAGCTGGGTGCCTGCCAAGAGCGCGGCGTCGAGGCTGTCGAGCAGTTCGGTGCCTTCGAGCAGTGGCACACCGTGCCGGCGCGCCAGGTCGCGGGCGGTGTGCTTGAGGCCGAACACACGCAGTTGTTCTGGCGTCGGACCGATGAAGGCGATACCGGCAGCTTCGCAGGCTTGCGCGAAGGCGGCGTTTTCCGAGAGAAAGCCGTAGCCGGGATGGATCGCGGTCGCGCCGCTGCTTTTGGCAATCGCCAAAAGCTTGTCCACCGCCAGGTAAGTACCGGCCGCCGCGCCTTCGCCCAGGCAGTGGGCTTCATCGGCCTGGAGGATATGCAAGCTGGCCGCGTCGGCCTGGGAATACACTGCGACGCCTTCGACCTTCAGCTCACGCAAGGTCCGCAGGATGCGGCAGGCGATGGCGCCACGGTTGGCGATCAGGATTTTTTCGAACATGGCATTGCCCCCTCAGGCATGCGTGCTGCCTGAACTGGGATGCGGGCCGTCCCGCAGTTTTCGATGGCCGCCGGGGTCGTCCCTGGCGACAAACCTCCAAACACCACTGCCCCCCTTGTTGGAGCGAGCCTGCTCGCGATAGCGGTGGTACATCCAGCATCAATGTGACTGACAGACCGCTATCGCGAGCAGGCTCGCTCCCACAGGGGATGGGTGGTGTTCATAAAATCTGTGTTTATTTGATGCACTGCCCCGACCGGCTCTGGCACAACACAAACAACCAGCGGCGCAGGCGGGTGAGTTTCAGTTCCATATCAAGAGCTCCGCAGGCGTGGGGTTGTAGGCGTTGCATGGGTTGTTCAGTTGCGGGCAGTTGGAGATCAGGACGATCACGTCCATCTCGGCCCGCAGGTCGACGTATTTCCCTGGTGCCGAGATCCCGTCTTCGAAGGTCAGGCCGCCATCGGCGGTGACGGGCACGTTCATGAAGAAGTTGATGTTCGGCCCGATGTCGCCCTTGCCCAGCCGACCGTCGTGGGCGCAGGCCCGCAGGTAGTTGTCGCGGCAGCTGTGCATGTAGCGTTTTTCCAGGGCGTAGCGCACGGTGTTGCTTTCCTGGGCGCAGGCGCCGCCGAGGGTGTCGTGGCGTCCGCAAGTGTCTTCGACGATGGTCAGCATCGGGTGGCCGAGGTTGGAATACAGCACGCTGCCGGTGCTCAGGTAAACGCTGTTCTGCCGGCGCAGGGTGCGCTGCACGTCGTAGCGCTCCTTGGGGTTGGCCAGGCTGTAGAACAGCGTATCGACCGCCTGGTTGCCTTCCAGGTCGAGGATGCGCAGGGTCTGGCCGGCCTTGACCTCCATCAGCCAGGGTTCTCCGGCGGGAATCGTGGCGCGGTAGACGGCAGTATCGGGTTGCTTGTGTGCGGTAGCGATGGCAAGTGACATGGCAGCGATCCTCAGGCGAACAGGCGGTCGGTGTTGATGAAGCCGCGCTGGTTTTCCGGGCGCGAATGGCGACAGTGCTCGGCGACGCTGGCGTCAGCGTTCATCCAACTGAGCTTGAGCGGTTGTGGGGCGTATTGCGGATTCGGGTCCATCGGGTGCTGCAGCGCGGTCAGCACCACCAGGGTGTCCATCGGCGCGTACAGCTCGATGTAGTCGCCGGCCTGGGAGTTGCCTTCAACGAAGTGAAAGCCGCCGGCCTCATCGACATCGACCCGGCTGAACAGGTTGAGGGTCATCAGCAGGTCGGACAGGCCCAGCCCCCATTTGCCCAGCTCCACCAGCAGGTTGTCGGTGCCGTTGCGAAAGAAGCCGTTGCGCAGTTCTTGGTAGCGGCCCTGACCGTATTTTTCAGCGACTTCCTCGGCGCAAAGCACACCGCCGAGGCTATCGCTCCAGCCGCAGGTGTCGGCGGTGATGGCCGCCAGCACCCGGCCCATGTCGGAGTAGAGGCAATGGCCGGTGGTGAGCTTGGCGGTGTGTTGGCATTTGAGGCTGTCGGGCAGGTTCAGGCGTTCGGTTTTTTCGTTGGCATTGAGCAGCGTCAGGCTCACGTTGGCCGCGCCGCGCAGGTCGGTCAGGCGCAGCAGTTGGCCGCGCTTGAGCACGAAGGAACGGTGGCCGCCGCCGGGCAGCAGTTCTTCGGCGAAGGGTGTAAACAATTGGGTCGAGTCGGTCATGGTAAAAACTCCTTTCAAGCGATACGCAACGTGCCGGCCAGTTCGGCGGGCAGGGCGTCGACGGCGGCACGGGCGGTGCGGCGGTCGCTGTTCAATGGAATGTCGTAGGTAATGCGTGCGCCATAGGCGCCGGGGGCGTGCGGGTCGGTGCGGACCTTGTCGAACACCAGCAGGCGTGTGCCGAGGCTGAAACCTTCGGACAGGTCGTGGGTGACCATGAACACCGTCAGCCGGGTTTCGCGCCACAGCTCCAGCAACAGGGCGTGCATGTCTTTGCGAATGCCCGGGTCGAGGGCGCCGAAGGGCTCGTCCAGCAGCAGGACACGCGGCTTCATGATCAGTGCCTGGGCGATCGCCAGCCGCTGTTGCATGCCTCCGGACAGTTGCGCCGGGTACTTATCCAGCGCATGGCCCAGGCCGACCTTGTCCAGCAGTTGTGCGGCGTCTTCGCGGGCCTGGCGCTTGGCGCTGCCGAACAGGCGGCCCAGCAGCGGCGAGCGCGGCAGCTCCAGGCCCAGAGCCACGTTGTCCAGCACGCTCAGGTGCGGGAACACCGAATAACGCTGGAACACCACGCCCCGGCTGGCATCCGGCTCGCCGGCCAAGGGTTCGCCGTCCAGGAGAATCTGTCCGCGGCTGGCGCGTTCCTGGCCCAGCAGCAAGCGCAGGAAGGTCGACTTGCCGCAACCCGATGCGCCCACCAGGGTGCAGAACTCACCCTCAGAGACGCTCAGGTTCAAACGCTCCAGTACCACCTGATCGGCATACTGTTGCCAGACGTTGTTCACCGTAATGAAGCTCATGCCTTCGCCCCCTCGTACCAAGGGAACGCTCGGCGAGTCAGCTGCTTGAGGCCCCAGTCCATCAGCCAGGCGAGCAGGGTGATCCACACCACATACGGCAAGATCACGTCCATCGCCAGGTAACGTCGCACCAGGAAAATCCGATAACCCAGCCCATCGGTGGAAGCGATGGCTTCAGCGGCGATCAGGAACAGCCAGGCCGAACCGAGCATCAGCCGCAGGGAAATCAACAGGCGCGGCAGCAGTTGCGGCAGCACCACCCGCAGCATCAGGGTCCAGGTCGACGCACCGAGGGTCTGGGCCTTGATCAGCAGCTCGGGCGGAATTTCCCGGGCGCGCTGTTCCAGGTCGCGCGCCAGGCACGGTGAGATGCCAATCACGATCAGCATCACTTTCGACAGTTCGCCCAGGCCGAAGACGATGAACAGGATCGGCAGGATGGCCAGTGGCGGCACCATCGACACCACGGTGAGCAACGGTGACAGCGGTGCGCCAAACAGTGGCAACGTACCGGCGGCAATGCCCAGGCACAGCCCGGCCAGGGCGCTGATGCCCAGGCCGATGGCCAACCGACGCAAGCTCGACGCGGTGTCTTGCCAGAGCAGGTAGTCGCCGCTGCGGGCATCGGCTGTGAAGGCCAGGCGTTTCACCGCATCGACCATTTGCACGGCGCTGGGCAGGAGCTTGTCGTTGGGGTTGTCCGTCAACCGTTCGGCCGAGCCCATGAAGTAGGCGAACAACACCAGCGCGAATGGCAGGATCACCAGCAACAAGCGGCTGGGACGATCCGGGTAGCGGTTGATCAGGCGCATGCCAGGTCCTCCGGTTTACAGCTTGGCGTCGGCGGCCAGCTGTACGTAGGTCGGGTCAAAGCGCAGCTTGAGGTTGGCCTTGTCGCCGCGGGTCACGCCATTGGCGAACGCCATGCCGACCGCGTCGGTGCTCTTGGCGCCTTCGCCCAACAAGCCGTGCTGGAACGAGAACTCGGCTACCTTGCCCATGGTGGCGGGCAGTTGTTCGCTGGTGGCGAAACTCAGGGCTTCCTTGGGTGTGGCGAACAGCTTGGTGGTGTCCAGTTGCGCCTGGAAACCTTTGAGGTCGGTGCCTGACGCTTTGGCCATGTGTTCCAGCGCCGTCTGGCTGGCGGCGTTTTTCGCATTCATCAGCGCCACCACTTCGAACCAGGCGCCGGTCAACGCTTTGCCCAGGGCGGGGTTGTCCTGGAGGGTCTGGGTGTTGACCACCATCATGTCCATGATTTCGCCGGGAACCTGGCTGGAATTGAACACTTCGCTCACACCTGGCTGGGCCTTGATGTCCGAGAGCATTGGGTTCCAGGTGGTGACGGCCTTGACCTGGTCGGTGTTGAAGGCGGCAGAGATATCAGCGTCGGAGGTGTTGACGACTTTCAAGTCTTTCTCGGCGAGACCAACCGAATCCAGGGCACGGGCCAGCAGGTAGTGGGACACCGACAGTTCCACCAGATTGACGTCCATGCCCTTGAGATCGGCGACTTTCTTGCCCTCGCCCTTGAGGACGATGCCGTCGTTGCCGTTGGAGAAATCGCTGATGATCAGTGCGGTGCTGTCCACGCCACCAGCGGCGGGAATGGTCAGGGCGTCCATGTTGGTCATGGTGCAGCCGTCGAACTGACCGGCGGTGTACTGATTGATGGATTCGACGTAATCGTTGAGTTGCACGACATCGATCTGGATGCCGTATTTTTTCGCCCATTTATCGACGATGCCTTGGCTACCGGCGTATTCCCAGGGCATCCAACCGGCGTAAATGGTCCAGCAGACGCTGAAGTGGTCTTTTTGGGCGGCGGCGGATGAGAAGCTCGCGAGGGCCGAGAGGGCGGCGAGGAGCAGGGCGGACAGACGAAGCTTGAGCATGGTGGTTCTCCAGTTGATCAAGGGCGGACAGGAGCAACGCGGCACCGCGAACGGTGGCTTGTCTCCCGGGCTTTTGTCCCGCCGTGTAACCTCAACTGGAGGTCGCCAACTCTCGGACCAGCCACTCGCCAGAAGCGAGCCGGAACCCTAGTCAGCCATTGCAAATTGTGGTGCCGCGAACCTGTGATGACTCCTGCACGGAGTTTGTTAAAGCGAGAGCCGTGCCAATTCGCGCAAAGGCCCGGGCCAGAGAGGGCAGGTGTTGGGGAGGGGGGATTAAAAGCGGATTTGTGCTTGCTTGTGGTGCTGTCGCGCACTGGAAGAGGGCGACGAGCGACATGTTTCGAGTTGTTGCCAGGGCGCACCAGATTCCGATTTGGCTGTCTGAGTAGGTGTCAGTCACACAACGTTGACTGCCGCCCATCAGCGTCGCTGATGTGGCCCATCCGCGGTCCAGGAGGCCGCCATGTATCGACGACTGCTGCTCATTGCGTTTCTCGGTTTGACTCTTTCGGCCTGCGTGCCTTATTACGACGGAGACTCGAGCTACTACCGTTCCGAGGTCTACACCTCACCGGCGCCGGTCTATTACGGTGGCGGGAGTTATTATTCGGCACCGCGTGGCTATTACGCCCCGCGGTATTACCAACCGGCGCCGCGCTACTACTCGGCACCGCGTTACTACCAACATGGCCCACGCCACTACTCGCCGCCGCGAGCGGCGTACCGACCTTATCCACACCGTGGGGGCTGGGACGGCCATAACCGGGGTGGCTGGAATGATGACCGACGGGATCGAGGCGGGCGTGATCATCGGGGACGCGGTGATTATGATCGTGGACGCGGCGATCACGATGGACGACGCAACCACCGCTGATCTTTGGGCAACAAGAAGCGGCGCATTGAGCGCCGCTTTTTTTGTGCCTGCAATAAACCCTGTGGGATAACACTTGTGGGAGCAAAGCTTGCTCGCGATGACAGGGGATCAGTCAGCCGCCCGGTGACTGGCATACCGCTATCGCGAGCAAGCTTTGCTCCCACAGATGTCACTCCCACAGATGTCACTCCCACAGATGTCACTCTCACAGATGTCACTCTCACAGAATGTCATTCCCACAGGGTGTCAATCAGGTTCTTTATTCGTTGGACAAGTCCGCCAACGGATGCCGACCTTCCCACGCTTTGTGAAAGTGCGCCTCGACCGCCGCTTCGGGCACATGGTTGATGTCCGGCCAGTGCCAGCGGGGCTTGTGGTCCTTGTCGATCAGGCGCGCGCGTACGCCTTCGCTGAATTCCGGATGGCGGCAGCAGTTGAGGCTCAAGGTGTATTCCATCCGGAACACACCGGCCAAGGACAAATGCCGGGCCCGGGTGATCTGCTCCCAGACCAGACAAGCGGTCAACGGCGAGCCTTCGGTCATGGTCTTGGCGGCGCGGGCGATCAGGGTGTCCGGGTGGTCCACCAGCAGGCTGAGGGCTTTCCAGGCGCAACGCACGTCGCTGACATCCAGCCATTCATCGATTTTCTGCCGGCGTGGCAGCCATTGGGCTTCGGGCATTTTGCCGACCGCTTCCTGCTGCAAAGCCTTGAGCAGGCTGTTGAGCTGCATCTCGGTTTGTTCCTGCCAATTGAGTTGCAGCAGGCCCTCGATCAGGTCGTCCTGTTGTTCATCCAGCAAAAAGCGGTCGGCCAGGTCCAGGTCGATGGCGTCCCGGGCATTCATGTGGGCGCCGGTCAGGCCGAGAAACAGCCCGAGCTTGCCGGGCAGGCGCGACAAGAACCAACTGGCGCCGACGTCCGGGTACAGGCCGATGCTGATCTCCGGCATTGCCAGGCGACTGCTTGGTGTGACGATGCGGGTACTGGCGCCTTGCAGCAGCCCCATGCCGCCGCCCAGTACATAACCATGGCCCCAACACAGCAGGGGTTTGGGGTAGGTGTGCAGGTTGAAGTCCAAGCGGTATTCCGCCGCGAAGAATTGTGCAGCCAGCGGCGGCACTTCGCCGGGATGGGCACGGCAGGCTTCCACCAGGCTGCGTACTTCACCGCCAGCGCAAAATGCCTTGGCGCCATTGCCGCGCAATAACACACAAACAACTTGCGGCTCCCGGGCCCAGGCATCGAGACGATCACGCAAGGCGTTGATCATCGGCAGGGACAGGGCGTTCAGGGATTTTTCGGCGTCCAGGGTGGCGATGCCAATACGGGCCCCGTCGATGCCGGTGAGCTCTTCGAAGTGCAGATTCATCGTGACCTCGATCAGAAATTGGAATGATCAGTATGACCGCTGCGTAGGAAAGTGCCGGTTCTGCGTCAGATCAATTGACAAGCCATGTAGGCTTTCCTAGGGTGCGCCCATTGTTTTTACCGGATGCAACCATGACTGCCGACGACCGTATCAAACTCGAACCGAGCTGGAAGCAGGCACTGCGTGCCGAGTTCGACCAGCCCTACATGGCAGAGTTGCGCGAATTCCTGCGCAGTGAATACGCCGCCGGCAAGGAGATTTACCCACCGGCTCCGCTGATTTTCAACGCCCTCAATTCCACGCCGCTGGATAAGGTCAAGGTGGTGATCCTCGGCCAGGACCCGTACCACGGCCCTGGCCAGGCCCATGGTTTGTGCTTCTCGGTACAACCGGGCGTGCCGGCACCCCCCTCGCTGGTGAACATCTTCAAGGAATTGAAGCGCGATTTGAACATCGACATTCCAAATCACGGCTACCTGCAAAGCTGGGCCGACCAGGGCGTGTTGCTGCTCAACACCACCATGACCGTGGAGCGCGCCAACGCCAATGCTCATGCGGGCAAGGGCTGGCAGCATTTCACCGACCGGGTCATCGAAGTGGTCAGCGAACACCAGCCGAACCTGGTCTTCCTGCTGTGGGGCGCCCATGCCCAGGGCAAGCAGAAGCTGATCGACGCCACCAAGCATTTGGTGTTGACCTCGGTCCACCCGTCGCCGTTGTCGGCTTATCGTGGTTTCTTGGGCTGCGGGCATTTTGGCCGGACCAACAAATTCCTCGAGCAACATGGCGAGGCGCCTATCGATTGGCGATTGCCGCCGGTTTGATGCGCTAATCGGACGGCCCCTTCGCGAGCAGGCTCGCTCCCACATAGGGTTTGTGGGGGGGCACAAAAATAGGGCTCGCCACAACCCCCTGTGGGAGCGGGCTTGCTCGCGAAAGCGGCGGATCAGCTTGCATCAATGGTGAATGTGCCGGCACCTTCGCGAGCAAGCCCGCTCCCACATTGATCAGCGTGAGCTGCAATTCCTTGCTCGCGATGAAGGCATCAGACCGAACCCGGCCTGCGCATCCAATACCTGAATAACGGCTCCGCCAGAAACAGCACAAACAGCAATCGCATCACCTGCAACGCCGTCACCAATGGCACCGACAGTTGCAACGTCTCGGCCGTCAGGCTCATTTCCGCGATGCCGCCGGGCATCATGCCGAGGGTCAGTGAACGCAGGTCCAGCTGGGTCAGGGTGCTCAGGCCCAGCGCCGCGAGAGTGGCGATCAGCATCGTCAACACCGTGCCGACCAGGGTGCGCCCCATGAACGACGGCGCCCGACGAAAGAACTGCCGGTTGAAATGACAACCCAATCCGCTGCCGATCAACCATTGGCCGACCTGGCTGGCACCATTGGGCAGGCCGATGTGCAGGTCCCAACCGACGCTCACCGCCGCACTGACCAGCAATGGCCCGAACAACCAGGGATTGGGTTGGCGCAAGCGCTCCCAGACCCAGGCGAGCAGGGCGCCCGCCGGGAACAGCATCGCCAGCCACAGCCAGTCCACCGTCGTGGCGTGTTGTACCGGGGCGCCTTCGCCCAACAGGTACTTGAAGGCCGCCGGCACGCACAGCACCACCACCAGCACCCGCAGGCTCTGGCCCGCCGCAACACGGCTGAGGTCCGCGCCGTTGCGGGCGCCGAGGTTGACCATTTCGCCGGAACCGCCCGGCATGCTCGAGAAGAAAGCTGTAGCGCGGTCCTCGCCGGTGCGCCGCATCAGCCAGACACTCACTACGCTGGACACGCTGGTGATCAGCGCACCGAAGAAGATCAGGCCGAAGTGGCTCAGGACCTGCTCTATCACCACCGGGGTGAAGTGCAGGCCGATGCCGATGCCCACCACCCATTGGCCGCCTTTACGGCCGCCGGGGATTTCCATCAATTGCCACGGCGTGAGACAGCGCACCAGGATGATCGCCAGCAACGAGCCGACCATCCAGGGCAAGGGCCAGCCGATCAGGCTGGCCAGGTAACCGCCGGCCAGACCGACCAGCGGTGTTCCCCACCATTGTCTGAAGGTCGCTTCAGACATTGGCCAGGGCGCGACGTTGTGCGGCGCGGCGACGCCAGATCCGCAGCAATGGCATGAACAGCATGATCGCCGTCAGCACCCAGCAGCCGAAGGTGATCGGGCTCGACCAGAGGATCTCCAGTGCACCGTTGGAAATCGACAGCGCACGACGCAGGTTCTGCTCCATCAGGCCACCGAGGATGAAGCCCAGCAGCACCGGCGACAACGGGAAATCCAACTTGCGCAGGATGTAACCGAAGATGCCGATACCGATCATCAGGAACAGGTCGAACGTGGTGGCATGCACCGCATAGACACCGATCCCGGTGATGATCGCGATGACCGGCACCAGCGCCCAGTTCGGCACGGCCAGGATCCGGGTGAAGACGCGGATCATCGGGATGTTGAGGATCACCAGCATGATGTTGGCGACGAACAACGACGCGATCAGGCCCCAGACGATGTCTGGCTGCTGCTGGAACAGCAATGGACCCGGGGTGATGTTGTACAGCGACAGCGCGCCGATCATCACCGCCGTGGTACCCGAGCCGGGAACGCCGAGGGTCAGCATCGGCACGAGTGCGCCGCAGGCTGCGCCGCCGATGGCGGTTTCCGGTGCCGCGAGGCCACGCTTGTCGCCTTGGCCGAACGTGCCACTGGTGCCGGCGATGCGTTTTTCAGTCATATAGGCCACGGCACTGGCCAGGGTTGCGCCCGCGCCAGGCAATACGCCCATGATGAAACCCAGCACACCGCAGCGGATGTTCACCCAGAACACCGAGGCCGCTTCCTTGACGTTGAACATCATCCGCCCGGTGGCTTCCACCGCTTCCTGTCCGCGATGGGTTTTCTCCAGCAGCAACAGGATTTCACTGATGGAGAACAAGCCCAGCACCAGCACGACAAACTGAATGCCATCGGTCAGGTGGATGTTGTCACCGGTGAAACGGTAGACGCCGCTGTTGGCATCGATCCCGACACTGGACAGAAACAGGCCGATCAGCGCCGCAATGAATGTCTTGAGCGGTCGATCACCGGCCATGCCGCCGAGGCAGACAATGGCAAACACCATCAGGACGAAATACTCCGCCGGCCCGAAGGCAATCGCCCATTTGGCCAGCAACGGTGCAAACAACACCATGCCGCAGGTGGCGATGAACGCGCCGATGAACGAACTCCACGCCGACAGCGACAACGCCACACCGGCCAGACCTTGGCGGGCCATCGGGTAGCCGTCGAGGGTGGTCATCACGGTGGAGGCTTCACCCGGGATGTTGAGCAGGATCGAGCTGATGCGTCCGCCGTATTCGCACCCCAGGTACACCGCCGCCAACAGGATCAGCGCCGATTCCGGTGGCAGCCCCAGGGCAAAGGCAATCGGGATCAGCAGCGCCACGCCGTTGATCGGGCCCAGGCCCGGCAGCAGGCCGACCACGGTGCCGATCAGGGTGCCGGTCAGTGCTGTGACGAGGTTGTAGGGGGTCAGTGCAACGCCAAAACCCTGGCCGAGATAATTCAGGGTATCCATATCAATTCTCCAGGACGTCGAGCAGGCCCAGGGGCAGCGGCACGTCCATCAGCTTGTCGAACAACAGATAAAGACCGATGGCCATCAGGCTGATGATCACCACGCTCGGCACCCAGCGACCGCCGTAAAGGCGCGCCATCGGCACGCCGATCAGGATGCTGGCGACGATGAAGCCCAGGGGTTCGAAGGTCCCGGCGAAGACCAGCAGCAGCGCCACGCAGATGCCGATCTTCTGCAAGGTTTCGCGGTCCAGGTGCGGGTCTTCGTCGCTGTGCACGATGGGCGTAGGGCGAAACAGCATGTACAGCAATGCCAGCCCCATCAGCCCGAGCATCAGCAAGGGAAAGGCGCGGGGACCGACCGGTTCGTAGGAAAAGGCGGCCTGATAGGGCCAAGCCATCAGCGTCAGGCCGATACAGACCAGCAGCAGCACCGCGGCAAAAATACGTTGGATGGTGAGCATGACTAACTCCTGGGCGGCGCGGACAGTGCCAGCGCCGCCGCGAGAACAGAGACGGTTACTGGATCAGGCCGAACTCTTTGGCCAGCACCTTGTAATCAGCCACTTGCTTCTTCACGTAGGTGTCCAGTTCCGGGCCGGTCATGGCAAACGGGAACAGCTCGCGCTGGTCGCGCAGCTTGGCGAACTCTTCGGAAGCCAGCAGTTTGTCGAAAGCGTCTTTCCACCAGGCGTAGTCTTCGTCGCTGACCTTCGGCCCGAGGTAGAAGCCGCGGACCACTGGCCAGACGATGTCGTAGCCTTGTTCCTTGGCGGTCGGAATGTCTTTCATTTCCGGCTCGTCGATGCGCTTCTCGGCAAACACGGCGAGCAGGCGCATGTCGCCGCTCTGGATGTGCGGCATGGAGTCGGAAATATCCGTACTGCCGACCTGGATGTGTCCACCGAGCAGTGCGGTGGCGATTTCGCCGCCGCCTTCGAGGGCTACGTAACGCAGGTCGCGAGGGTTGATGCCGGCGGCCTTGGCGATGAGGGCGGTCTGCATCCAGTCCTGGCTACCGACGGTGCCGCCGGAACCGATCACCACCGAGCCCGGGTCTTTCTTCAGGGCCTGGACCAGGTCGTCGAGGTTCTTGTAGGGCGAGTCGCTTTTCACGGCGATGGCGCCATAGCTGGTGCCGACGGCCGCCAGCCAGCGCACCGCGCTTTCATCGAAACGACCGAAC
The DNA here is from genome assembly GCF_000416195.1 of Pseudomonas sp. CFII68. Taxonomy (NCBI): domain Bacteria; kingdom Pseudomonadati; phylum Pseudomonadota; class Gammaproteobacteria; order Pseudomonadales; family Pseudomonadaceae; genus Pseudomonas; species Pseudomonas sp. CFII68. The sequence continues at coordinate 32,559 of NZ_ATLN01000082.1, read as the reverse complement.
TTGCCCTGGGCCAGGTTCAGTAGCGAACCGCTGGACCAGGCCACCAGCGTGCCGGCGTCGGCCGGGCGCTGGGCGACCACTGCGTTGTAGGCCACCGCGCCGACACCGCCGGGCATGTAGGTGACGCGCATCGGCTTGGTCAGCAGCTTCTGGTTGACCAGCGCGCTTTGTACCAGCTTGCACGTCAGGTCGAAACCGCCGCCGGGGGACGCCGGGGCGATGCATTCGGGGCGCTTGGGCTCGGCGAGCAACTGCCCGGCGAACATCAGGCATCCGGCGGCCAGGGCTACTTTACGCAGTGATAGGTTCATTATCGTCTCCACAGGAGTTGTTGTTGTGTGTTGTAGATTGGACATTACAGGCTTGAAGCTGTAGCGGACCTGCGCAGCGTTTTCAAAGAAGCGGCAGGTCGCGTTGCGCGCATGCACCTTGTCGTCGATGCAAATCGGCCCAGGCGGCGGCACAGACAAGGGTAGTCTGGTTGGGACGGGAGAGAGGGGCGGGCGTGAAGGCCTGGGGCTGCATGGACAGCATGGTGGTACTCCGCTTTATTGTTCTTATTTGGCGAAAACGCTTCGAGGCGTTTTTCGTTCGCGATGTGCGTCGCGACGGCAGTCGAAACTGTCCGTGGGAGGACTCTAACGGCTCAACCTTTCGCTAACCTTTCAAAAGCTTTCAGCGTGTTTTTTGGCTTCACAGTGGCAGATGCGGCTGTAAACTCCGCGCCAAAGAATGGCGTCGGCCATCCCTGAATCGAGGATTAACCCATGCGTGTCCTGCTCGTCGAAGACCATCTTCAGCTCGCCGAAAGCGTTGCCCAGGCGCTCAAGAGCACCGGTTTGACCGTGGACGTGTTGCACGACGGCGTCGCGGCCGACCTGGCCTTGAGCAGCGAGGAGTACGCCGTGGCGGTCCTGGATGTCGGGCTGCCGCGCATGGACGGCTTCGAGGTGCTGGCGCGCCTGCGGGCGCGTGGCAAGACCTTGCCGGTACTGATGCTGACCGCGCGCAGCGACGTCAAGGACCGCGTCCATGGCCTGAACCTCGGTGCCGACGATTACCTGGCCAAGCCATTCGAACTCACTGAGCTGGAGGCCCGGGTCAAGGCGCTGTTGCGCCGCAGCGTACTGGGCGGCGAACGCCAGCAACGTTGTGGCGGGCTGGTCTATGACCTGGACACCCGTCGTTTTACCCTCGACGACGAACTGCTGACCCTGACATCCCGCGAGCAAGCCGTGCTGGAGGCGTTGATTGCCCGGCCAGGGCGGGTGATGAGCAAGGAACAACTGGCGGCCCAGGTGTTCGGCCTGGACGAAGAGGCCAGCCCCGACGCCATCGAAATCTACGTCCATCGCCTGCGCAAGAAACTCGACGGCCATGCGGTGGCGATCGTGACGTTCCGCGGCTTGGGCTACCTGCTGGAAAACCGCAATGCATAAGCCCGACAGCCTGCGCTGGCGGCTGCTTCGCAACCTCGCACTGCTGCTGGTGGTATTGATGCTCGCCAGCGGCTTGAGCGCCTATTGGAATGGTCGCGAAGCGGCGGACACTGCCTATGATCGGACCCTGCTGGCCTCGGCTCGGACCATCGCCGCAGGCCTGTCCCAGCGCGACGGCAGTCTCAGCGCAGATGTGCCCTACGTGGCCCTGGACACCTTCGCCTACGACAGCGCCGGGCGCATTTATTACCAGGTCAATGACATCGACAAGAAGCTGATTTCCGGCTACGAAAACCTCCCTGGCCCGCCGCCCGGCACGCCGCGCACGGACGATTACCCCGCCCTGGCGCGCTTTTACAACGCTCGCTATCAGGGCCAGAACGTGCGGGTGGTGAGCCTGCTCAAGGCCGTGAGCGAGCCGAACATGAACGGCATGGCGGAAATTCGCGTGGCGGAGACTGAAGAGGCGCGGGTCAGCATGGCTCGCGGGCTGATGGCCGACACGCTGTTGCGCCTGGGCATGCTGGCCGTGGGTGCGCTGCTGTTGGTGTGGTTTGCGGTCAGCGCGGCGCTGCGCCCGCTGGAGCGCTTGCGCACCGCGGTGGAGGAGCGTCAGCCGGACGATCTGCGGCCGTTGCCGTTGGTGGAAGTGCAACACGAATTATGGCCGCTGGTGCGGGCCCTCAATCATTTCACCGAGCGCCTGCGCGGGCAATTCGAGCGTCAGGCGCAGTTCATCGCCGATGCCGCCCATGAGCTGCGTACGCCCTTGGCCGCGCTCAAGGCTCGCTTGGAACTGGGCTTGCGCGCCAGCGAACCGGCGACCTGGCGTGAAACCCTGGAAACCGCGGCCCAGGGGACCGATCGATTGACTCACCTGGCCAATCAGTTGCTGTCCCTGGCGCGTGTGGAAAATGGCGCCCGGGCCATTGCCGAAGGCGGCGCGCAGTTGCTTGATCTCAGCCAGTTGGCCCGCGAATTGGGCATGGCCATGGCCCCGCTGGCTCATGCCCGAGGGGTGGCGCTGGCCCTGGAAGCTGACGAGCCGGTGTGGCTTCGAGGTGAGCCAACCTTGTTGAACGAGCTGTTGAGCAATCTGGTGGACAACGCCCTGGCCCATACCCCATCGGGCGGCAATGTGATCCTGCGGGTTTCTGCGCCGGCCGTGCTGGAGGTCGAGGACGATGGCCCTGGCATTCCGCTGCACGAGCGGGATCGGGTGTTCGAGCGGTTTTATCGACGCAACCAGCAAGTGGCCGGTTCGGGGCTGGGATTGGCGATCGTCGGCGAAATCTGCCGTGCCCACCTGGCGCAGATCACCTTGCACGATGGGCAGGAGAGCGGGTTGAAGGTGCGGGTGAGTTTTATCCCAGGCGCAGACTGATCCTGTGGGAGCAAGGCTTGCCCGCGATGATGGCGACACGGTCTTTATACGAGGCGCCTGTTTCGCGAGCAAGCTTTGCTCCCACAAATCCTGTTGCCACAGGTCACAGATTCAGGCCTGACTACGAGTTCATAGGTGTCCGACCTGTTTAATAGAACATCGCCCGCGCTTCTTCGATATCCGCGCAGCGGGCCTGGTTCTCCAGGTCGATGCCCAGTTTCTTGAAGGCTGGAACGCCGAACACGTCAATCTTGCTCAGGGGATGCTCGGTGTCCTTGTAGCAATACAGCGCAGCGACCTGCACCAGATCGACATAATCGATTTGCTGGGAGTCCCGGGTGAAATCCAGATACAACCCCGGCAGTTTCACCAACCGCTCCGGAAACTCCCAGACGCTGAGTAGCTTGTCCCCCAGCACCGGGTGAATCGTTTCGATGACGTGGTTCAGGCTGACCGGGTCCGAGAGCAATTCATTATTATCTTGTGCATACGTCAGGATCGGCAGCACGCCGATCTGGTGCACCAGCCCACCCAGCGCGGCCTGGTCGGGCTTGAGTTGGGTGTAACCGCGACACAGCGCATAGCTGACGCCGGCGATCTCCAGGCTCTTGCGCCAGACTTCGCGCATCTTCAGTTCCACCACCTCGGAGCGGGCGTGGAAAATCTGTTCCATGACCAGGCCGATGGCCAGGTTGCTGCTGTAGTTGACGCCCAATCGAGTGATGGCCGTGTGCAGGTCGGTGACTTCCTGGGTGGCGCGCAGCAGCGGGCTGTTGACCACTTTTATCAGGCGTGCAGAGAGAGCCGTGTCGCGGCCGATCACTTTGCTCAGGTTGCTGACGCTGATTTCCGGGTCTTCGGCGGCCCGGCGAATCTGCAGGGCCACTTCCGGTAATGTCGGCAGAACCAAGTCATCGTTGTCGATGGCCTGTACCAAATCCCGTTGGACCTTATCCGCCAAATCGCTCATTTCGGTTCTCTAGGGTATTGCGGCAAATGCTGCGATCAGCGCTGGATTTCTCGATCGCGATCCAGTTCGTAAGGCAGGTCCAACTGTTGAAGACGTGGGCCTTCCAAGGTGCCGAGGTGCAAATTGTCGTCTTCTGCTGCTTCGGCCTGCAATACCGCCAGCAGTTCGATGTTTCCTTCGCCGCGGGCAGCCATCACCACTTCGCCGATGGAACTGCCATGCGTGGGGGAGAACAGCGCCGTGCCGGGTTCCGGTAGTTCGCTGGCGTCCAGCTGCAAGCGGTACAGGCGTCGCTTGAGCTTGCCCAGGTATTGCATGCGGGCGACGATTTCCTGGCCGGTGTAGCAGCCTTTCTTGAAACTGACGCCGCCGACGGCTTGCAGGTTGAGCATCTGTGGGATGAACAGTTCGCGGGTGGCCGGCATGACCTGGCCGATCCCGGCGCGGATCTGGCCCAGCAGCCAGGGGTTCAGGTCTGTCTCGGCCAATTCTGCGCCCAGGCGGGTTCGCAGCGTCTGTGCCTGTTCGGCGGGTGCCCACAATTCGGCGCGACCGGGCGATACGCGGAGGGCGATCAAGGTTTCATGGCGTGCCACGCTGTCGGTGTCGCTCGGCAGTTCGAGGCCCAGGCCGGCCAGCGCCTTGTCGGCGTTTTCCAAGCCGAAGCGAACCCAGGCCGCGCTTTCGTCGGTGAGCTTGGATTTGGAGAACACGGCGTATTTTTTCAGGTCGGCCAGTTGCGGTTCGAGCAACTCGGTGGCCATGGCCATCAACACGCCGTCGCCTTCGAGCAGGATGCGAAAGCTCGATTGCATCCGGCCTTTCTGGGTGCAGCGGGCGCCGAGGCTGGCCCGGCTGTCGCTCAGGTAGTCGAGGTTGCAGGTCAATTGGCCTTGCAGGAATTTGCTGGCATCCACGCCGCGGACCGCGAGGACGCCTTCGTGGGACAGGGTGCAGAAAAAAGCGGAATCAGCCATGGGTCATCGCAGGGTAAAAAGTCTGGTAGACATCATAAGGGGGCGCCCTTGAAATGGGTAGTTCACAAAGGATCGGTGGTGGCCGACCAAAGCTGTCTGTTCCACTGCGGCGGGGCCTGTATACTTGCGCTCTATTTGAGGAGCGCTCCATGGTCGAAGATGTTGAACTGAATCGCCTCTACTGGCACAGCCGCCGCGGCATGCTTGAGCTGGACGTGTTGCTGGTGCCATTCGTCAAAGAGGTTTATCCCCATCTCAATGAAGTGGACCGTGCGTGCTATGTCCGCCTGCTCGAATGCGAGGATCAGGACATGTTCGGCTGGTTCATGGAGCGCAGCGAATCCGAAGACCCTGAGTTGCAGCGCATGGTCCGGATGATCCTGGACCGTGTCCAACCCAAGTAATCGCTTCGAATGCCGCTGGCAGGCCTCCGGGCAACTGCTGGCGGCCTATCTGCTGGCCCAGGTGTTTGCCCTGGGTTCGTTGTTCCTGTTGTCCGTGCCGTCCTGGTGCGCAGCGCTTGGCGTCATAGTGTGCCTGGCCCATGGCGCTTGGGTGATCCCCCGGCATTTACTGCTGACCCATCGCCGGGCCTTCTGCGGGTTGCGGCGTAATGCCGCTGGCTGGCAACTCTGGAGCCGGGCCGATGGCTGGCGGGCTGTGCAACTGCGCCCCGATAGCCTGGCGCTGCCGATGATCATCGTGCTGCGTTTTCGCGTGTCGGGTGAACGGCGCGTCCGCTCGCTGTGCGTGCCCCGCGATGCGCTGGCGCCGGATGTCCATCGGCGCCTGCGGGTGCGGCTCAGGTTCAGTCGGCGTAGGTGGGCGGCACCAGGATAGTGTCCAGAGCCTCGGGCAGCAGGTTCGGGTAGTCCAGCGTGTAATGCAGCCCCCGACTTTCCTTGCGTTCCATGGCCGAGCGAATCATCAGTTCGGCCACCTGGGCCAGGTTGCGCAGCTCGATCAGGTCGCGGCTGACTTTATAGTTGCTGTAGAACTCGTCGATTTCATCCAGCAGCAAGCGCACCCGATGTTGTGCCCGTTGCAGGCGCTTGTTGGTGCGCACGATGCCCACGTAGTCCCACATGAATCGCCGCAGTTCGTCCCAGTTGTGCGCGATGATTACGTCTTCATCCGAATCGGTGACCTGGCTGGCGTCCCATGAGGGCAGGGCGGCTGGAATGGCGATCTGCGGCAATTGCGCCAGGATGTCTGCCGCCGCAGAGCGGGCGTAGACGAAACATTCCAGCAGCGAGTTGCTGGCCATGCGGTTGGCGCCGTGCAGGCCGGTGAAGCTGGTTTCGCCGATGGCATACAACCCAGGCACGTCGGTGCGGCCTTGTTGGTCGACCATCACACCACCGCAGGTGTAATGCGCGGCCGGCACCACCGGGATCGGCTGCTTGGTGATGTCGATGGAAAACTCCAGGCAGCGCTCGTACACCGTCGGGAAGTGGCTCTTGATGAACGCTTCGGGCTTGTGGCTGATGTCCAGGTAAACGCAATCGATGCCCAGGCGCTTCATTTCATGGTCGATGGCCCGGGCGACGATGTCGCGCGGTGCCAGTTCGGCGCGCGGATCGAAGCGCTGCATGAAGCGCTCGCCGTTGGGCAGCTTCAAGTGTGCACCTTCGCCACGCAGGGCTTCGGTGATCAGGAAGCTCTTGGCCAGCGGGTGATAGAGGCAGGTGGGGTGGAACTGGTTGAACTCCAGGTTCGCCACCCGGCAACCCGAACGCCAGGCCATGGCGATACCATCGCCGCAGGCGCCGTCGGGGTTGCTGGTATAAAGGTAGACTTTCGCTGCGCCGCCGGACGCCAGGATGACGAAGCGCGCGCCGTAGGTGTCGACTTCGCCGGTGCCGCGATTGAGCACGTAGGCGCCGAGGCAGCGATCGCCGTCCAGGCCCAGGCGTTTTTCGGTGATCAGGTCGACCGCGACGCGCTGCTCCAGCAATTCGATGTTCGGCCGCTGTCGCGCTTGGGCGAGCAGGGTCTTGAAGATCGCCGCACCGGTGGCGTCGGCCGCGTGGATGATGCGCCGATGGCTGTGACCGCCTTCGCGGGTCAGGTGGAACTCGAAACCGCCGTCTTCGGTGCCCGATTGTTCGTCACGGGTAAACGGCACACCCTGGTCGATCAGCCACTGGATGGCTTCCCTGCTGTGTTCCACGGTGAAACGCACCGCTTGCGGATTGCAAAGGCCACCGCCGGCATTAAGGGTGTCGTCGACATGGGATTCAATAGTGTCGGTATCGTCCAGCACGGCTGCGACGCCGCCCTGGGCCCAGAAGGTCGAACCGTTGGCCAGGTCGCCCTTGCTCAGGACTGCAATGCGCAAATGCTCAGGCAAGGTCAGTGCAAGGCTCAATCCGGCGGCTCCGCTGCCGATTACCAGAACATCGTGTTGAAACTGTTGGCTCATTCGAATGGTTTCCGCTCAAGGCGACCCGGGTCGGGGTTGGCGCAAGACACCGCTTCAACGGGTCAGGCAGCCACGCAGCCCACTAGTATATAGAGGGGGGGATCGGCACAATAGCCGGGCATTCATGGCAATGTGAAACCAGCGTGACAGAAAAGCGACACGCTTCGTCGGATCGCTGGTTTTGGTTCAAGGTCGACAAGGCTACCGTTTCGAGGACAGAACGCAGTTTATCTCGTCACGGTTGCCTGATATTCAGTGCATAGCACTATAAATAGAGGGAACTTTTGCCAAGCGCCTACGTTCAATAGACGGTTGTCTGCAAAAGGGAGCAGCATCGGGTTGGTGCAGGATTTCGATTGGAATCGCTGCCAACGGGCCCGGTGACAGATTATTCGCGCAGCCGGGGAATCTCCTGCTGCGTTTTTCGTGCGTGCCGAGATCAGAGCGCGCCGGAAACTTGCTTGAAAGGGGGAGAACTTTTGCGAAAAGCCCGAGTCTATGTTTGCAAGCCCGGTCAGTTAGTAATGCAAGCCTCCTTCGAGCTTATCGAGGAGTGTTCATGCTAACCCAGGAAGAGGATCAGCAGCTGGTCGAGCGCGTCCAACGCGGCGACAAGCGAGCTTTCGATCTGCTAGTGCTGAAATACCAGCACAAAATTCTCGGGTTGATCGTGCGTTTCGTGCACGACACCCATGAAGCGCAGGATGTCGCTCAGGAAGCCTTCATCAAGGCCTACCGCGCACTTGGTAATTTTCGCGGGGATAGTGCGTTTTATACGTGGCTTTACCGCATCGCCATCAACACGGCGAAAAACTATCTGGTTTCACGCGGCCGTCGGCCGCCGGATAGCGATGTAAGTTCTGAAGATGCCGAGTTCTATGATGGCGATCATGGCCTCAAGGATCTCGAATCACCGGAACGTGCGTTGCTGCGGGATGAGATTGAAGGCACTGTCCATCGAACCATCCAGCAACTGCCCGAAGATTTGCGTACGGCTTTAACTTTACGTGAGTTCGACGGTCTGAGTTACGAAGACATTGCGAGCGTCATGCAATGTCCTGTAGGCACCGTGCGCTCCCGGATCTTCCGCGCCCGGGAGGCCATTGATAAAGCCCTGCAACCTTTGTTGCAGGAAAACTAGAGACAGCGGCGACAGCCAAGAGAGGAACGCCATGAGTCGTGAAGCCCTGCAGGAATCGCTGTCCGCAGTTATGGACAACGAAGCGGACGAACTGGAATTGCGTCGGGTATTGAATGCCTTCGACGATGTTGAAACCCGTGAGACCTGGGCTCGTTACCAGATCGCCCGGGCTGTGATGCACAAGGACTTGTTGCTTCCACGCCTGGACATCGCTGCGGCCGTTTCTGCTGCCTTGGCTGACGAAGCCGTACCGGCAAAAGCTTCTCGCGGACCATGGCGCAGCTTGGGTCGCCTGGCAGTAGCCGCTTCGGTCACCGTGGCCGTACTGGCCGGTGTGCGCCTGTACAACCAGGATGAGATTGCCGGCGTGCAGATGGCGCAGCAGTCCAACCAGCCTGGCCTGGCCGCTCCACAGGTCAAGGGCCCAGCGGTACTGGCCGGTTACAGCGAAGGCTCGGAAACCGCAGGCCCGATGGTCAACGGTGTTCTGCAAGGCCAACCTGGCTGGCATGATCAGCGTCTGCCCAACTACCTGCGTCAGCATGCTCAACAAGCAGCCCTGAAAGGTACTGAAAGCGCGCTGCCTTACGCCCGTGCAGCCAGCCTGGAAAACCGTTAATAAGGAAAGCCATTGCGCGCCATACCTCTATTCACGCTTCTGCTTGGTGGCTGGTGTGCGATTCCAGCCCATGCCGATGAGGCTCAGGACTGGCTGAACCGCCTGAGTCAAGCCGAGCAACAGCAGAGCTTCCAGGGCACTTTCGTTTACGAGCGCAACGGTAGTTTTTCTACCCATAACATCTGGCATCGCGTCCAGGATGGCAAAGTCCGCGAGCGGTTACTCCAGCTCGACGGCTCGGCACAGGAAGTCCTGCGCATTGATGGGCATACTCAATGCGTCAGTGGCTCCTTGATCGCGGGGCTGGGCAATACACCTGACGGCACCTCACGTGCACTCGATCCGCAAAAACTCAAGAATTGGTATGACCTGGCCGTCATTGGCAAGTCGCGCGTGGCCGGGCGTCAAGCGGTCATTGTTGCGTTGACGCCCAAGGACCAGCATCGCTATGGCTTCGAGCTGCACCTGGACAAAGAGACCGGCCTGCCGCTCAAGTCCCTGCTGCTCAATGACAAGGGCCAGCTACTCGAGCGTTTCCAGTTCACTCGCTTGAACGTCGCCGCGCCGACCGATGGTGAGCTGCAAGCCAGCGCCGAATGCAAGGCTGTCGCCCAGGATCCTGGCAAGGCCGTCGCGGCGAAAACCGCCTGGCACTCGGATTGGCTTCCACCGGGTTTCGAGCTGACCAGCAGCGCTGCACGCAAGGACCCGGACACCCAGGTCCAGGTCAACAGCTTGATGTACGACGATGGCCTGGCGCGCTTTTCGGTGTTCCTGGAGCCGTTGAACGGTGCCAACGCCACCGATACTCGTACTCAGCTCGGCCCGACGGCTGCCGTCTCGCGCAGGCTCACGACGCCCCAGGGCGAAATGATGGTCACGGTGGTCGGTGAGATTCCTATTGGTACGGCGGAACGGATTGCGCTTTCCATGCGCTCCGACGTCACGGCGACTCAATAGCCTGCTGACTGCATGGGTGGTTCGATTGTGCGAGAGGCTGATGACGCCAGGGCTTGATCGAAGTGCCGAAACTTCCTGTCAGCATTTTCATTTGCAAAAACCCAGCTTTTTTTCTATAGGTCAGAGCCGCACGGCCCTGGCCTTGTCTGTTCCCGGAACAAAAATACCGGCGTATCTTTCCCTGGTATTCCTTGCTCCATATCGCTTAACCATGCTCGTCGTAACGGGAGCCGTATGTCGATACCACGCTTGAAAACCTATCTCTCCATCTTTGCCACCGTGCTTGTGCTCGGCCAGGCCGTTCCTGCCGTGGCGGTCGAATTGCCTGATTTCACGCAACTGGTCGAGCAGGCTTCGCCCGCCGTGGTGAACATCAGCACCACCCAGAAACTGCCGGACCGCCGTGTATCGGACCAGCAGATGCCAGACCTGGAAGGTCTGCCGCCGATGCTGCGGGAGTTCTTCGAGCGCGGCATGCCGCAACAACCACGGTCCCCTGGCGGCGGTCGCCAGCGCGAAGCGCAATCCCTGGGCTCGGGCTTCATCATTTCGCCTGACGGCTACATCCTGACCAACAACCATGTAATCGCCGATGCCGACGAAATCCTGGTGCGCCTGGCCGATCGCAGCGAGCTCAAGGCCAAGCTGGTCGGAACCGATCCACGTTCCGACGTGGCGCTGTTGAAAATCGAAGGCAAGGACCTGCCCGTGCTCAAGCTGGGCAAATCCCAGGACCTGAAAGCCGGCCAATGGGTCGTGGCCATCGGTTCGCCGTTCGGCTTCGACCACACCGTGACCCAGGGTATTGTGAGCGCCATCGGTCGCAGCCTGCCGAACGAAAACTACGTGCCGTTCATCCAGACCGACGTGCCGATCAACCCGGGTAACTCCGGAGGCCCGCTGTTCAACCTCGCGGGTGAAGTCGTCGGCATCAACTCCCAGATCTATACCCGTTCGGGCGGCTTCATGGGCGTGTCCTTCGCGATTCCGATCGACGTTGCCATGGACGTGTCCAACCAACTGAAAAGCGAAGGCAAGGTCAGCCGTGGCTGGTTGGGCGTGGTCATTCAGGAAGTGAACAAGGACCTGGCCGAGTCGTTCGGGCTGGATAAACCCGCCGGTGCGTTGGTGGCGCAAATCCAGGACGGTGGCCCGGCTGCTAAGGGCGGCCTGCAAGTGGGTGACGTGATCCTGAGCATGAACGGTCAGCCGATCGTCATGTCCGCCGACTTGCCACACTTGGTGGGTGCCCTCAAGGCTGGCGCCAAGGCCAATCTGGAAGTGATTCGCGAAGGCAAGCGCAAGAACGTCGAATTGACCGTCGGCGCCATTCCTGAAGAAGGCAAGGAGCTGGATTCGCTGCCCAAGTCTGGCGTCGAGCGCAGCAGCAACCGTCTGGGCGTGGCGGTGGCCGAGCTGACCGAAGAGCAGAAGCGCACCCTGGAGCTTCAGGGCGGCGTGGTGATCAAGGAGGTACAGGAGGGGCCTGCCGCGCTGATCGGCCTTCAGCCGGGCGACATCATCACCCACCTGAACAACCAGGCCATCGGTTCCGCCAAGGAGTTCACCGACATCGCCAAGGCGTTGCCGAAGAATCGTTCGGTGTCGATGCGCGTCCTGCGTCAGGGGCGTGCGAGCTTCATCACCTTCAAGCTGGCCGAATGATCGGTTAGCCGCTGAAAAAAAACGCCTCGAAAGAGGCGTTTTTTTTGCCTGGCGAATGCTCAGCCCATCATGTCCTTGACCATGCGTTCCTGCTCCATGAGCTCCCGCTGCCGGGCATCGATGCGTGACGACAGGGGGAAGTTGGTGCCGGCGCGCCGTTTGGCGAAGTCCAGTTGCTGGATGGCCTGACGGTAGTCGCCTACCAGTGCGAAGTACTCGGCACGAGCCTGATGCAGGCCGATGATATTGCCCGACAGCCCGCGGGTCTCGGCCACCATGTACCAGACGTCCGGATCGTCCGGGCGGGTCTTGAGCAAGGATTCCAGGGCCTTCTCGGCATCGGCGGGGCGGTTCTGCTTGAGCAGCAGGTCGACGCGTACCTGGTTGAGCGGATAGTTGCCCGGGTACTGGCTCAGCATCCGCTCGACGCGCGATTGAGCGTCGGCCAGTTTGTTGTTGGTGATGTCCAGGTCCACCTGGGCGAGGTTGTAGATGATCTCGTTGGGCGATTTGGCCAGCAACGGCTTGAGGTTTTCCCGTGCTTCGTTCAACTGGCCGCCCTTGATCTGCGCGATTGCCAGGCCATAGCGCGCCACGTCGTTCTTCGGGTTCTCATCCAGCTGCGCCCGGAAGCGCTTGGCGGCCAGGCCCGGGGTTTCTTCGTAGGTCAACTGGACCCGAGCGCGAATCAGTTGATAGCGCACACTGTCCTCGATACCGCCCGGCTTGGCCTGTTCGGCGCGGTTGCGGGTGTCGGCGATCCGGGATTCGGTTACCGGGTGAGTCAGCAGGAACTCCGGGGGCCTGGCGTCGAACCGGTACTGGCGCATCAGACGCTCGAACATGGTCGGCATGGACCGCGGGTCGTAGCCGGCCTTTTCCAGGTTTTGGATGCCGATGCGGTCGGCTTCCTGTTCGTTCTGGCGCGAGAAACGCCGTTGTTCCTGGATGGCCGCGGCCTGGGTCCCGGCGATGGCCGCGATCCCGGCGTCACCGCCACCGGCGGCGGCAATCACGATGCCAGCCAGCAGCGCGGCCATCATTGGTACCTGCATGCGCTGCTGGGCTTCGACGCCGCGGGCGAAGTGGCGTTGTGACAAATGCGCCAGTTCGTGGGCCATGACCGAGGCGTATTCGCCTTCGGTCTGTGCATTGAGGAACAGGCCGCCGTTGACCCCGACGATTCCGCCTGGTGCGGCGAAGGCGTTGAGCTGCGGGCTGTTGATCAGGATGAACTCCAGGCGCCGGTCGTTGACCTGGCTGGTTTCCACCAGTTTATAGACGCTGGATTCGACGTAGTCCTTGAGCTGTGGATCGTTGAGCTGTGAAACCTGGCTGCGCAGCAGGGCCAACCAGGCGCGGCCCAGTTGGTGCTCCTGTTCTGGCGAGACGATGGCAGAACTGGCGTCGCCAAGTGACGGCAGGTCGTCGGCGAAGCCCGGTGAGGCAAGCAGGCAAGCGAGCGTCAGCAGGGTGGGGCGCAGAAATGTCATGCACGAAGCCTTAGTCGACAAAGACCTTACTGTAGCCGGACACCGGGCCCGGGACCAGATATTCTAGGCCGCTCAACGATCTGCTGCGGAGTGAACCCATGACTGATGCTGTAGCCCACGATGCCGAACTGGACGCCAGCGGCCTGAACTGTCCGTTGCCGTTGCTCAAGGCTAAGCTGGAACTCAATCGCCTGGCCAGCGGCAGCGTGCTCAAGGTGATCGCCACGGATGCGGGCTCCCAGCGTGATTTCCGCACCTTCGCCCGATTGGCCGGTCATACGCTGCTGCGTGAAGAAGACGATAACGGCGTCTACCGTTACTGGCTGAAAAAGGCCTGAAAACCGACAGCGTCTCTTAAGGATTTTTAATGTTCAAAGTGTTACGCGACTGGATCCAGCGCTACTTCTCCGATGAAGAGGCTGTAGTCCTGGCAGTGCTGCTGTTCCTGGCCTTTACCGCCGTGCTCACCCTGGGCGGCATGCTGGCGCCGGTGCTGGCGGGGATGGTGCTGGCGTACCTGATGCAAGGGTTGGTCACGACCCTGGAGCGCTTGCGGTTGCCGGGTGCGGCGGCGGTGGGCTTGGTGTTCGCCCTGTTCATGGGCTTGTTGTTGGTGTTCATAATCGTGATCGTGCCGCTGCTCTGGCACCAGTTGGTGACGCTCTTCAACGAGTTGCCGGGGATGCTTGCCAAATGGCAGTCCGTGCTGTTGCTGTTGCCCGAGCGTTATCCGCACCTGGTGTCCGACGAGCAGGTGTTGCAAGCCATTGAAGTCGTGCGCGGCCAGATCGGCAAGTTCGGCCAGTGGGCACTGACGTTTTCGCTGTCCAGCCTGCCGCTTCTGGTCAACATCATGATCTACCTGGTGCTGGTGCCGATCCTGGTGTTTTTCTTCCTCAAGGACCGCGAAATGATCGGGCGTTGGGTCCGTGGCTACCTGCCGCGTGAGCGGGCGCTGATTACCCGGGTGGCCCAGGAAATGAATCGGCAGATCGCCAACTACATTCGCGGCAAAGTCATCGAGATTTTCATCTGCGGCGGCGTGACCTACATCGGCTTCGTCGCCCTGGGACTCAATTACGCCGCCTTGCTGGCGCTGCTGGTGGGCATCTCAGTGGTAGTGCCTTATGTTGGCACCGTGGTGGTGACCGTGCCGGTGGCCTTGATTGCGCTGTTCCAGTGGGGCTGGAGCGATCAGTTCATCTACCTGATGGCGGTCTACGGGATCATCCAGACGCTGGACGGCAACGTGCTGGTCCCGCTGCTGTTCTCCGAGGCGGTGAACCTGCATCCGGTGGCGATCATCTGTGCGGTGCTGCTGTTTGGCGGGCTGTGGGGGTTCTGGGGGGTGTTCTTTGCGATACCCCTGGCGACGCTGTTCAAGGCGGTGCTGGATGCGTGGCCGAGCAAGGAGCCGGTGGTGGCGCCGTTGTTGTAGCTTATGGGGTGGGGCTTGTGGCCCCATCGTCGGAACGCCGCCCGGAGCAAGCTCGCTCCCACACTGGATTGGTGGTGTTAATCAAATCCCTGTGGGAGCGAGCTCGCTCGCGATAGCGCCAGGACAGGCAGCGAAAATTTCAGCCCTTGTTGAGGGCCTGAGCCGCCGCCAACACCGCATCCACATGCCCCGGCACCTTCACACCACGCCATTCCTGGCGCAGCACGCCGTTCTTGTCGATCAGGAATGTGCTGCGATCAACCCCCAGGTATTCCTTGCCATAGAGCTTTTTCAGCTTGATCACGTCGAACAGCTGGCAGACGGCCTCGTCCTTGTCACTGATCAGCTCGAACGGGAACTCCTGCTTGCATTTGAAGTTCTCGTGGGACTTGAGGCTGTCCCGGGAGATGCCGAACACTTCGGTGTTGGCAGCCTGGAACTGCGCGTACTGATCGCGAAAACCCTGGCCTTCGGTGGTGCAGCCCGGGGTGCTGTCCTTGGGGTAGAAGTAGATCACCACCTGCTTGCCCTTGAGGGCGGCGAGGCTGATGGTCTGCCCGCTGGTGGCGGGTGCCTGGAAATCGGTAACCGGCTGGTCGACGGCAACGGCCATGAACGCTTCCTTACATTGGGTTTTGTGGGCGCCACGGTTCGATCAGGGCATCCAGGTTCATCGCATCGGCGAAGTCCAGGAACTGATCGCGCAGCCAACTGATCTGGGTGCCGGCGGGCAGGGTCACGGTGAACGTGGCGTTGAGCATGGTGCCGCCGGTCTGCGGGGCCTGGTAGGTGTCGCAGGTCAGGTTTTCCAGCTCGACGTGGTGGTCCATGAAGAACTGGCACAGCTCGTTGATGATGTCCGGGCGGTAGGCCGAGCTCACATAGGCCACGTAGGGCAGGGCCTGGGGACGGTTCTCCAGGGCGGCGCTACGCACCACGTTGACGGTGAAGGCATGCTTCTTGGCCAGCACCGGCAGGCTGCCTTCCAGGCGAGCCAGGGCGTCCCAGCTGCCGGAGATCTCGAGCACGAGGGCACTGCATTCGCCATGACGGGTCAGGCGTGAGGTCACGACGGCGCAGCGATTTTCATGGCTGGCGCGGCACAGGACGTTAGTCAGCTCCATGGGGTTGGCGCCAAGGGCACTGATAACAAGGAATTGTTCGCGGACTGTGGGGGTGGACATGCAGCATTCCTAAAGCGATGAGCGGTCGGTACCTTTGCCGCTCGACACAGCGCCAGGCCCGGAAAAACGAACGGCTCAAGCCTTGTGCCCGGGGTTGCGCTGCATTCCACGACAGCAGGAACGCACCAGGACAAACCCGGGATCGGGGCTTGTGGCGTCGAAAACGGAGGCTGGAAACCGGCGTATGAGCTTGTCGGTACCGATCAAAGCCTGAAGGGTAGCGAAAACCATCGCCAAGGGGAATGGTAGTTCGCTTGTACAAGCATCTTGGCGCCAGTACCATTACCGCTCTCTTTTTCCGGCAGGAGCGGTTTCATGATTGCGGGCAGTATGGTGGCACTGGTCACACCCATGGATGCACAAGGGCATCTTGACTGGGCCAGCCTCAGCAAACTCGTGGACTTCCACCTTGAGAACGGCACCCATGCCATTGTCGCCGTCGGTACCACCGGCGAGTCGGCAACCCTCGACGTCAATGAGCACATCGAAGTCATCCGTGCCGTGGTCAAGCAGGTCAACGGTCGCATTCCCGTCATCGCCGGGACCGGCGCCAACTCGACTCGCGAAGCCGTCGAACTGACCCGCAACGCCAAGGAAGCCGGTGCCGACGCCTGCCTGCTGGTCGTTCCGTACTACAACAAGCCGACCCAGGAAGGCTTGTACCAGCACTTCAAGCACATTGCCGAAGCCGTCGACATCCCGCAGATCCTCTATAACGTTCCCGGCCGCACCTCCTGCGACATGCAGGCCGAGACCGTGATCCGCCTGTCCACCGTGCCGAACATCATCGGCATCAAGGAAGCCACTGGCGACATGAAGCGCGCCAAGGCCATCCTCGATGGCGTGGGCAAGGACTTCATCGTGCTGTCCGGCGATGATCCGACCGCGGTCGAGCTGATCCTGCTGGGAGGCAAGGGCAACATCTCCGTCACTGCCAACGTTGCTCCGCGCGAAATGGCCGACCTGTGCGAGGCCGCGCTCAAGGGCGACGCCGAGACCGCACGGGCCATCAACGAAAAACTGATGCCGTTGCACAAGAACCTGTTCCTCGAGGCCAACCCGATTCCGGTGAAGTGGGCCTTGGTTGAAATGGGCCTGATGCACGAAGGCATCCGCCTGCCACTGACCTGGCTGAGCACCCCCTGTCACGAACCGCTGCGGCAGGCCATGCGCCAGTCCGGCGTCCTGGTTTAATTGAGGAAGTACAACGCATGAAGCGAATGGCCGGACTTTCCGCACTTGCCTTGATTATCTCCAGCACCAGCGGCTGCGGATGGATCTGGGGGCCGGAAGGTTACTTCCGCGACCGTGGTAGCGATTACCTGCAGGCGCAACAGACTGCACCGATGCAACTGCCGCAAGACGTCAGCGTTGCCAAGCGCCTGGATCCGCTGCTGCCGATCCCGCGCAACGTAGCCGACGACAGCGTCAAGGGCGAATACATCGTCCCACGTCCACAGCCGCTGTCGGCCGTGGCCGATGCCAGCGACTACACCCGGCAGAAGAGTGGCGATTCCAGCTGGGTCATGGGCCAGCATCCACCGGCCGAAGTCTGGCCTGTGGCGATCCAGTTCTTCCAGGACAACGGTTTCCGCCTGGACGAACAGCGCCCGCAAACTGGCGAATTCACCACCACCTGGCAGCGCGCCGATGAACTGTCCGCCGCCATGGCCAAGCGCATGAGCGCCGCCGGTGTCGCGGCCGACAGCGAAACCCGCGTGCGGGTGCGTATCGAGCCAGGCGTGCAGCGCAACACCAGTGAAGTCTATGTGGTCAGCGCCGAGCGGCCTGCCGGCAGCACCGCCGACGTGGCCTTCACCAACCGTTCGGTCAATACCGGCCTGGACGCTGCCCTGGTGGACGACATGCTTGCCAGCATGAGCCGTACCGCAGAGCAGGGCGGCTCGGTTTCGATGCTGGCTACCCGCGACTACGACACCCCGAGCCGCGTCAGCCTGAGCGAAGACGGCAGCGGCAACCCGGTGCTCAACGTCGGCTCCGACCTGGACCGTGCCTGGTCGAGCGTTGGCCGTGCGCTGGAGCAGGGTGAATGGCGCGTTGAAGACATCAACCGCAGCCTGGGCCTGTACTACATCAACCTCGCTGAGAAGGCCGAGAGGAAAGACGAGAAGCCTGGCTTCTTCAGTGGCCTGTTCGGCAGCAAGCCGGACAAGGAAGAAGTCGAAGCCCGCGCCGAGCGTTACCAGGTTCGCCTGAGCAAGGTCGGCGACAACGTCCAGGTCACCGTCGAGAAGAACATCAACACCGTGGCGCCGGCCGATGTGGCCCGCAAGGTGTTGGGCTTGATTCAGGACAACCTGGGCTGATCCGATGCGTTTTGCCGTTCTCGGCAGCGGTAGCCAAGGGAACGGCACGCTGGTAGCCAGTGCCGGCACGTATGTGTTGGTCGATTGTGGTTTCTCCCTGCGGGAAACCGAGAAGCGCCTGTTGCGCCTGGGTGTGCACCCGGCGCAACTGAGCGCGATACTTGTGACCCACGAACATGCCGACCACGTGCATGGCGTGGGTTTGCTGTCTCGGCGCTACAATCTGCCGGTGTACCTGAGCCGTGGCACACTGGAAGGCCTGCGCAAGCCCATCGAACCGGCCGGCTTCGTGGCCGGTGGCGAGCAACTGCGCATCGGTTGCCTGGATATCAGCGTGGTCAGCGTGGCGCACGATGCCCGGGAACCGACGCAATATGTGTTCAGTGACGGCGAGCGGCGTTTTGGGCTGCTGACCGACCTGGGGTCGTATTGCAACAGGGTGATGGACAGTTACCGGGACCTCGATGCGTTGATGATCGAGTCCAACCACTGCCGCGACATGTTGGCGCGTGGTTACTACCCGTACTTCCTCAAGCAGCGGGTAGGCGGGGAATACGGACATTTGAACAACCACCAGGCAGCGTTCCTGGTGGCCGAGTTGGGCTGGCAAGGCCTGCAACACCTGGTCCTGGCCCATCTGAGCAGCAAGAACAACCTGCCGCAGCTGGCCCGGCAATGTTTTGTCGACACCCTCGGGTGCGACCCGGACTGGCTGCAACTGGCCGATCA
Organism: Pseudomonas sp. CFII68; assembly: GCF_000416195.1. Classification (NCBI taxonomy): domain Bacteria; kingdom Pseudomonadati; phylum Pseudomonadota; class Gammaproteobacteria; order Pseudomonadales; family Pseudomonadaceae; genus Pseudomonas; species Pseudomonas sp. CFII68. The sequence goes on along the minus strand of NZ_ATLN01000082.1, from coordinate 13,808 downwards.
AGATTCAGGGCTCGACTGGCGACATATCGCCTAGCCCACTACTTAGCAAGCGGAGCCCATCATGGAAAAACGTGAAGAACTCTACCGCGGCAAAGCCAAGTCGGTTTACAAGACCGACGACGCTGACCGCTTGATCCTGCTGTTTCGCAACGACACCTCGGCGTTCGACGGCAAGCGCATCGAACAGCTGGACCGCAAGGGCATGGTGAACAACAAGTTCAACGCCTTCATCATGCAGAAGCTCGAAGCCGCCGGCGTGCCGACCCAGTTCGACAAGCTGCTGGGCGACAACGAATGCCTGGTCAAGAAGCTGGACATGATCCCGGTCGAATGCGTCGTGCGTAACTACGCCGCCGGCAGCCTGGTCAAGCGCCTGGGCGTGGAAGAGGGCATGAAGCTCAACCCTTACACCTTCGAGCTGTTCCTGAAGGACGACGCCAAGGGCGACCCGTTCATCAACGAATCCCACGTCGTGGCATTCGGTTGGGGCACCGCCGAGCAACTGGTCCGCATGAAGGAATTGTCCCTCAAGGTCAACGAAGTACTGACCAAGCTGTTCGACGACGCCGGCCTGCTGCTGGTGGACTTCAAGCTTGAATTCGGCGTGTTCAGCGACGGTTCCATCGTCCTGGGCGACGAGTTCAGCCCTGACGGCTGCCGCCTCTGGGACAAGGACACCAAGAAGAAGATGGACAAGGACCGCTTCCGCCAAGGCCTCGGTGACGTCATCGAAGCCTACGAAGAAGTCGCCCAGCGTCTGGGTGTGCCGCTGTAATCGACGCAAGCATCTGATAGCACGGAAAAAATTTCGCTCGGGGGTTCGCTTCCGGCGAATGTGCTGGTATGATGCGCGCCACTGGAGAGATGCCGGAGTGGCCGAACGGGACGGATTCGAAATCCGTTGTACTGGCGACAGTACCTAGGGTTCAAATCCCTATCTCTCCGCCATTATTGTGTATGACTAAGCCCCTGAAATGGTTGAACATTTCAGGGGCTTTTTCGTTTTCGTCATCTGTCAGTCTGGCGTAAATCCTGTGGGAGCAAAGCTTGCTCGCGATTGAGGTAAGCCAGCTAACAACGATATTGGCGACTCTACCGCTATCGCGAGCAAGCTTTGCTCCCACAGACCTTACCTCTAGCTGACAAGTATTATCCCTAGACAGGTTCCGCATCCAAGCGTCGGGCGATGACATCGAGCACGTCGCAACCATCCCTCAACGGAATGCAGCACAGCTGTGCAAAGTCCTGAAGGACCACTGAGTCGCTGGGAATGTCCCCTCGCATGGCGAGGTTCTCTAAAAGCTGGGTAACCGCGCGAATTCTATAGCCTGCCGTGTCGAGCAGGGTGTGCAAAGGCGCTGAGGTATCGACAAAGAGGGGTTGATCGTCGGCATTGCTGGTAAGAGCCATGTATCTATTCATTCCAAACTCCATTTGATTGAGGACCTTCTTACCATTTGTCATCGAGTCGCCAAACCCAAGCCGCTCTTACGAACGACGTTTGGACTATAGGGCCTCGCTGGAGAAATCATCAATCAGATGATGAGTCAGAAAATTCTCTAAATTATGTGGGCGGGAAATGTCAGAAAATTCCCCGCAGCTATTGCCTCCCCCCGCCTTTTTTATCCCGCCCAACCCACTCCGCGACCTGCATAACCCCGGTGCCTGCCAGACCCAAAGCTTTGTAACAATTAGACTAATGGTCTATAGCTCAAGGCATGGCTGCCGATAGGTCAGTTAATCCCAATGAAAGGAGTGACACCCCATGCTGCGGTTTTTTGCCGATCTGGGCTTTCGCTGGAAAATCACCCTTCCGATCGCATTCCTGGCTGTGTTGCTGGGGCTGATGGGGTGGGCGGGTATGCGCGGTATCGGTCAGGTGACTGAATCGAGCACGCAACTGACCAAACGTTACCTGCCAGCGATCAGCCTGTTGCTCAACGCCGACCGTGATCTTTATCAGGCTTTCGTTGCCGAGCGCAGCCTGCTGGATGGTCATGCAAACGAGCATTTGAAAGCGCTGAGCACCAGTCATGGTGAGAATGCGAAGCAGGCTTATGACCGCGTGCAGAAATATGCCGCGATGCAGCCCGGTGCCGAGGCGCAGGCGTTGGTCAGTCAGTTCAATGACAGCTTCGGGAAATGGATGCAGGTGTCGCGGCGGGTCCTCGAGCTGTCTGTAGGCGATCCGCAGGGCGCTAGCGCCCTGAGTTTTGGTGACAGTGAGCGCCTGTTCGAAACCATGCGCGACTCTATCGACAAGCTGGGTGAGCTGGAAGACGCAGCGTCGCATCGCGAAGGCGACGCCGCGATTGAAAACGGCGAGGCAGTCGGCGTGCACCAGGGCGCGATTCTGCTGATCGGCTTGCTCGGTTGCATCCTTGTGCTTGTTGCTCTGCCGCTTGTGGTGTTGAGCCCTATGCGTCGTTTGCTGCACCGCGTCGAGCAAATTGCCGAGGGCGGCGGCGATCTGAAAGGCCGTCTCGAGGTTCGCTCGGCCGATGAGCTGGGCCAGCTCGGCAGTGCTTTCAACCGTTTCCTCGACAAGTTGCAGCCCCTGATCGCCGAAGTTGGACGAGTGACCGGGGAGGTCGATTCCGCAGCGCGTGCCATGGCCGATATGGCCGCGACGAATGACCGGTTGATCAGCAGCGAACATGCGGCGCTCGATCAGGTCAGTACCGCCGCCACCCAGATGAGTGCAGCGGTGCATGAAGTGGCGCATAACGCGGCGAACGCCTCGGGTGCCGCGCAACAGGCGAGCAGTCAGTCTCGTGACGGCGCCGAGGTGGTCAGCAGCACCATCGAGTCGATTCGCCAGTTGGCCCAGGAAGTGGAAAGCGCCTCGGGCACGATCGAGGCATTGGCCCAGGAAACTTCCAGTATTGGCGCAGTGCTCGAGGTGATCCGTGGCATTGCCGAACAGACCAACCTGTTGGCGCTGAACGCTGCCATCGAAGCCGCGCGGGCCGGTGAGCAGGGCCGTGGTTTTGCCGTGGTGGCCGATGAGGTGAGGGCGCTCGCGGCCCGTACCCAGGACTCGACCAAGGACATTCAGGTTCGCATCGAGCGGTTGCAGAGCGGTGTCGCCAAGGCTGTACAAGCCATGCATGTGGGCAGCAGCAAGGCCCGGGACAGTGTCGAACGAGCCGCGGGCGTCGATCAGGTGCTCAGCGGTACCGGCGGTTCGATCCAGCGGATCAACGACATGGCCGCGCAAATCGCCAGTGCATGTGAGGAACAGAGCAGCGTCACTGAGGAAATAGCCCGCAATATTTCTGACATCCGTGATCTGTCCAACGAGGCGGCATCCAATTCTGCCCAGAGCATGCAGGCCAGCCAACAGCTTTCCAGCCTGTCGAGAAACCTGGCAGAACTGACCGGCCGCTTCCGCACCTGAAGCAGGTGGTGTCGTGTCTACTGACGACCATTTGCGAGCCCTGCATCAGGACGGTTTCGTCCTGATGCCCGATGTGTTGGATGCCCGGCAGATCGCCGACCTACGCCATGCCATCGACCAGTTGAAGCCCCGGCATTGGGACTACAGTGGCGTCATCGATCATTACAAATGTGTGTTCAATCGCGATCCATTCTGGCTGCCGTTCCTGGAGGTGGCCGGGGTGATCGATCTGGCCGAGGCGGCCCTGGGCGATGATTGCCATGTCATTGGCCAAACGGCCTGGCGCTGCCATCCCGGTTTCGCAGGGGCACCGTTGCACCTGGACTACCTGGCGATGGCGTTGCCGCCAACGCTGTTGGACGACCCGGCTTTCGACCTGCCCATGCAGGTGTTTACCGCGCAGTTCTACCTGGATGACATCGACGCCGACTTGAGCCCGACGCAGGTGATTCCTGGCAGCCACAAGGCCGGCCGCGCGCCAGTGAAGGGCGAAACACAATGGCAAGGGCGCCCCGCGCAGCCGGTGCTGTGCCAGGCCGGCGATGTGCTGATCTTGCGCAGTGAGTTATGGCACGCCGGCAACGACAACCGCACCGTCGACCGTACGCGGTACATGCTCCAGGTGCACTACGGTCGGCGGATGGTCGCGCAGAAGTTCTCACCCTATCTGCACTGGCAGTTCAACCCTGCTGTCCTGGCGGCCGCAACACCTCGTCAGCGGCGGTTGTTGGGCGATCACCAGGAGGCTGAATACGATTGAGCCTGGCTCAGTCAGATCCACACATCATTCACCGCTGTTCGCTCATTGGTTTGCTCGCCGGTATTGAGGACGCCACGTGGTTCGATCAGCAGCAGTTTCACTTCGTGTGCGGCGCAGGGCTTGTGCTCGACACCTTTTTTGACCACGTACATTTCGCCCGGCCCTATGGTCACCGCACCGTCGCGAAGGTCGATACGCAACTCGCCCTCCAGCACGATGAAGGTTTCATCGGTGTCGGCGTGGGTGTGCCAGACAAAGTCTCCTTCGAGTCGGACGATCTTGAATTGGTAGTCATTCATTTCGGCCACGACTTTCGGTGCCCATTGTTCGTGGAACAGTGCGTATTTCTGAGCGAAGTTGATGGGGGCGTAGTGGGTCATCGAGGCATGCTCCTCAGGTGGGTGGTGAGCTGTACCTTACTGTCGGAGTCTGGGTGCGTATTGGATGATCGTGCAGCTTTTTGCCGTGCGCAGCCTCTGCCTTCAGCGCAGCATTTTCAGCCAGCGTGCCGGTGAAATACCGAAGGCCTGGGTGTGCAGTCGGGTCATGTGGCTCTGATCGAAAAAACCACAGGCCAGGGCTACTTCGCTCAACGGCATGCCATGCAATACCAGGCACCGGGCTTCGTTCAAGCGGCGCTGGGTGATGTAGCGATAGGGGCTGGTGCCGTAAAGTGCCCGGAAATCCCGGGACAGGCTCCATCGGTCCCTGCCGCTGGCCTGCACCAGGTCGTCCAGTGTGATCGCCTTGTGGAGGGCATCATGGATGAACAGGCGGGCACGCTCCGCCGCCGGGTAGTCGATCAGCCGCCGTCCACGCCGGCTGCCGGCCGCGATGTCGAGTGCCTGGGCCACATCGTAGATGGCGTCCTCTTCCTCCAGCGGATCGAGGGGATGATCCAGGCCTTTCAGGAGCCGACGGGTGGCGATGTTGAGGCGCGGGTCGCTGGATAATCCTCCTTCGATGAAGGGCAATGGCTTGCCGCCCAGCACTTGCTGGATCAACGACGGTTCTATGTAGAGCATCCGGTAGCGAAAACCCTCGCTCGTCCCGGCTTCGCCGTCGTGCACCTCGTCCGGGTGCAGGACGACGGTGCCGCCGGGCTGGCTGTGGCGTTTGCTGTGGCGATAGTTGAAGCTCTGCACGCCGGAAAGTGTGATTCCGATGGCGTAGGTGTCGTGGCGATGGGTGGTGTAGCCATGCCCGCTGAAATAGGCCTCGATGCGTTCCATTTTCCTCGATTCGGGCGCCCGTACCAGCCAGTCGCGATTATGGATTGATCGAGTCATTGCACCAGCCTCCTGCTTTTGTCCGCATACCCTACCTGCCGGATGACCTTCGTCACAGCAAAAAAGCTGAACCTGTGCTGGAGATTGCTCCCGCAAGGCTGCGCCCATAGACGCTGTGTAGGAGCTGTCGAGTGCAACGAGGCTGCGATCTTTTCCCAGACACTTGAATCTCAGGCGAAAGATCAAGATCAAGAGATCGCAGGCTTCGCCAGCTCCTACAGAGCCTACGCGGCGCTGTTAGATCTCCTTTACCGGCGTTTCGCCCTGGACATTCTTGATCAGCCCGATGACGTGAAGGCAGTCACTCTTGTTCACATAGGATTCGCCGCTGGCGATCGTTTCGTGGTTGCCGGCTCTCAAGCGCCAGCGCCATTGGCCTTTTCCGGTGCTCGGGGTGCCTCGGGTCTGTCGATAGATTTCAAAATACATCGGTTCGCTCCCTGCGATTCATTCAGTCAAGACATGCGTTGGACATGTGGCTGCCAGCCTAGCCAAGTGGGAGGTTTTGGCTACGGGAAATTCGTTTCCAATGGTTATCGAATATTGCTGGCATGAGAACACGCGATCGGGAAGTGAGCCTTTTTGCGCATAGACGCGCAACCCTTGGCGTTTCTACACTGCAGCCAATCAAGGGATCGAGGGCAGTGAATGAACCGCAACGAATTGCGCAAGGCCGACATCAACCTGATGGTGGTTTTCGAAACGCTGATGCTTGAGCGTAACGTGACACGGGTGGCGGAAAAACTGTTCTTGGGCCAGCCGACCATCAGCTCGGCTCTCAATCGTTTGCGCAAGATGTTCAACGACCCGCTGTTCATTCGCGTCGGCCACCGCATGGAGCCGACGGCCCGGGCCGAGGAAATCATCCGGCACCTATCACCGGCGCTCGATTCGCTGTCGGTGGCTTTGAGCCTGACCCACGATTTCGACCCCACCAGCAGTACCATGACGTTTCGTATCGGCCTGTCGGACGACGTCGAGTTCGGCCTGCTGCCGCCCCTGTTGAGCAGCCTGCGGCAAGAGGCGCCGCACATCGTGTTCGTGGTCCAGCACGTCGATTACTGGCGCATCCCCGATCTGCTGGCATCGGGCGACATCACCGTGGGCATCAGCCAGACGCGCGGTCTGCCGGCCAACGCCAAGCGCAAATTGTTGCGACACATCCAGCCCCGCGTGTTGCGCGCCGATGCATCGGACACACCACTGACCCTGGACGAGTACTGCGCCCGGCCTCATGTGCTGGTATCCCATACCGCGAACGTCGCCGGGTTTGCCGATGAATGGCTGGCCGAGATCGGACGCACGCGCCAGGTCGTGCTGTCGGTGCCGCAATACAGCGCATTGCCGGCGTTGCTGGCCGGCACTGACCTGATCGCCAGCCTGCCAGACTATACTGCCGTCGCCATGGCCGCCTCGGGCCAACTGTTCAACGAACCCTTTCCTTTCAAGACCCCGACCCTGGATTTGTCCATGGTCTGGCTGAGCCATGTCGACAGTGACCCGGCCGAACGCTGGTTGCGATCGCGGCTGGAGGCGTTCATGGGCGAGCACGTTGTCTCGGCGCAACCTTGAGCCCGTGAAACGACGAAACAAAACCTGCCCCAAAGAATAAAGTCGAGGTAAGGTTGTGGCGGCTGAAACCACCTCGTCATATTTTCGAATCGGAGTCGAACACATGCCTCACCTGCACATGGAGTACACCGCCAACCTGCCCGAGCTGAAGGCCGATGTCGCACTGTTGCGCCTGAACAATGCGCTGGTGGCCTCCGGTCAATTCGCCGCCGAGCTGGACATCAAGAGCCGTGCCGTGAAGCTCGAGACTTTCCGGGTGGGCACGGGGCTGGGCGAACGGGGCTTCGTGCACGTGAAGCTGGCCTTGCTGAGCGGCCGCTCGCCGGAAATCAAGAAACAACTGGCCGATAACCTGCTGGCCGTGATCCAGGAACTGGGGCCATGGCCGGCCGACGTTAGCGTGCAACTGTGCGTGGAAATCCTCGACATCGATCGAGGCCCGTATGCCAAGGCCTTGATCGGTCAATGACGATCAGGTGTCGCGGACGGTGCAGGCCTTGATGATCTGTTCGCGCAGCCAGGCGTTGGCACTGTCCTGATCGACGGCCAGGCTCCACTGCATGTTCAAGGTAAACCCCGGCAGGCCCTGGGGCACTTCGTGGTGATTGAAAATCGCCTCGTTGGCCAGCAGTTTCTGGATGCGGCGGGGCAGGGTGAGGATGAAGTCGGTGCCGGTGATCATCTTCAGTGCGGCGCCGTAGCTATTGGCGCGAGCGGCAATCTGGCGTTGATGCGCCTGCTGCGACAGCCAACCGTCCACCATGTTGGTCGCTGACGTCCAAGGCGTCGGAAACACGTGTCGGCGCCGTACGAAAGACTGAAGGCTCAGTTGCGGCTCAAGTGGCGTTGCCCGTTTATCCACGACACAAACCAGGTCCTCCTCCAGCAACTGCCGGGATTTGAAATCGGCATGGTTGCTGTGGAAGTTCGGGCCGAAGCAGATCACCAGGTCGAGGCTGCCGTCGCGTAATTCTTCGGCGGGAATGTCGGCTTCGAGCTTGTGCACGTTCACCGCCACCGGCAGATTGGCATAATCGAAGCCTCGCAGCAGTTGTGGCAGGATCAGTTGTTCGAAATATTCCGGTGCGCAAATATTGAAGGTAATGGCTTGCCGCGTCGGATCAAAAGTTGGTGTTCCGGCATGGCACAGGTTGATGCTTTGTAAAATGGCGCGCACGTGATCGTACATGCCCTCGGCCTTATAGGTGGGGCGCATGCCGGTGCGGGTGTTGATGAATAGCTCGTCTTCGAAACAGGTTCGCAGTTTCTTGAGGCAATAACTGACGGTTGACTGACTGACGCACAATGCCTCGGACACGCCGGTGACACTGCTTTGCTCGTACACGGCGCTAAACACCATGAGGTCTTGCATGTCGAGCTTTCTGAGGGAGTTACTGTTCAGCATCCGTTCTGTCTCTCGCTGTGCTCCTTGCGCGGATTTTGCGCAAACCAGGCTGACGATCCTAACGGAACGAACGTGCCAAGAGAATGCCAGGCAGGCGCTTTCGTGGTCGGGAACGGGACAGATAATGTAGGGAACACGACGTGTCGATCAACGACTGTTTGGTTTATCTATGTTTAGTTCGCTGCGATCCAAGCTCCATCAAATCCAGGTTTAACCTCCCAGGGGGTCGTGGGACGCTTGCCCGATGTGTTTCCTGTGATGCGCTCATGGACGGTTGGCCCCTGGCATTCCAATACCCTTCATCTGCCGCGGTCGATCCGGTCGGCAGGTTCACGCCTGCCATGGCCCCAACCCTCAGTGCGTTGCCCTCCGAGCTGGCCTTCTGGGCGCTCTGGCATTGCCGTCACGCCCGTCCTCCAGATATTCGTATTACCTGTTGATCACTCACGGTGCTCGCGCAATGGCGAGCACAGACTGACGGCGCCTTGTCGCCCGTCCGACATGGAAATACGAGCCTTCTCATGAACCTTGCCAAGATTTCTTTCGCACCCGTGCAACACGCCGAGGCGTTCCTTGCCCAGAACCCCGATATCGAACTGTTCGAACTGTTCATCCTCGACAATAACGGTGTGCCCCGGGGCAAGTTGTTGCATCGGGACGAGCTGCTGGCGGTCTTCGAAAGTGGTCGGCCACTGCCCAGTACAATTCTCGGGCTGACCGTCAATGGCGATGATGTGGAAAATTCCGGACTGGTGTGGGACGTCGGTGACATCGATTGCCGTGCCTATCCCCTCAGCGGCAGCTTGCAGCGCATGCCGTGGCGATTGATGCCCACGGCCGCCGTGCAGGTCAGCATGCATCCCCAGGAGGGCATGCCGGCGACCATCGCCGATCCACGTTATCTGCTCAGCCAGGTGATCGAGGCCTTGCAGGCCGACGGTTATTACCCGGTGATGGCGGCGGAGCTGGAGTTCTATCTGCTGGACGCGCAACGCGACAGCCATGGCCGGCCACAGCCGGCGCGGGACGCCGACGGTGGGAGACCGCGTGCCACCCAGGTCTACGGTTTGCGCGAGCTGGAGCAGATCGAGCCGTTCCTGGCCGACTTGTACGCTGCGTGCAAGCTGCAAGGCATTCCGGCCCGGACCGCCATTTCCGAATACGCACCGGGGCAAGTGGAGATCACCCTTGAACACCGCAGCGATGCCTTGCAAGCCATGGATGAAGCGGTGCGCTACAAGCGCCTGGTCAAGGGTGTGGCCCACAAGCACGGCATGCAGGCGTGCTTCATGGCCAAGCCGTTCGATCACTTGGCGGGCTCTGGCATGCACATGCATGTCAGCCTGGCGGACCGCGATGGCCACAACCTGTTTGCCAGTGAAGCCGCCGACGGCACGCCGCTGTTGCGCCAGGCAGTGGGTGGGATGCTCGACACCTTGCTCGATTCGCTGTTGATGTTTTGTCCGAACGCCAACTCCTACCGGCGATTCCAAAGCAACAGCTACGCACCGCTGGCGGCGACCTGGGGCGTGGACAACCGTACCGTGAGCCTGAGGGTGCCCGGCGGTCCGGCGTTCTCGCGCCACATCGAGCATCGTATCTGCGGCGCTGATGCCAACCCTTACCTGGCGGCGGCGGCGATATTGGCCGGCATTCATCGCGGTATCCGTGAACAGTGCAATCCCGGGAAACCTGTCGAAGGCAACGGCTACGCCCAGGCGACCGAGTTGCTGCCCACTGACTGGCTCACCACCCTGCGTGCCCTTGAGGCATCGGCCTGGGCGCGAGAAGCGTTTGGCGATGAGTTTCTTGGCGTTTATCTGGCGGTCAAGCGCGCCGAGTACCGTCAATTCATGGGGGAAGTCGGGGAGCAGGATTGGCGCTGGTATCTGAATCAAGCTTGAAACCGGCTGGCGGCGGGTTTTTTAAATAATTATTTAGTGGCAACTTTTTCACGAAAAATTGATGGTGGGCTACCTAAAGTTTGTGTTGCCGTAGGGAACGATTTTTTCACACGTTTCCTGCGGCCCTTCTTTTTTAAAAAGCAACTTTCAGGAAACCGTCAATCATCATGCTGACTATTAAAGCCGTGCGCCCCGAGTGGGTGACGCTGGCCGCCAGTGCCTTTTTATTAGTGGGCTTCAACATCGTGCTCTGGCAACACTTGCTGGCGATCACCACGGCTGACGCTCAGGGTCTACTGATGTGCGTGGTGTTTGGCCTGATGATCTTCTGCGCGTTCAACCTGGTGTTGACGCTCGTGGCTTTCCGTTCGCTGCTCAAGCCTGTGCTGATGCTGTTGTTCCTGATCAGCGCTGGCGTGGCGTATTTCATGGCTCAATACGGCGTATTGATCGACGCTGGCATGTTGCGCAACTTTGCTGAAACCAATGCCACGGAAGTTCGTGATCTGTTGTCGCTGAAGTTATTTGTTTATATTGGGTTGTTGGGTGTCTTGCCTTGCTGGTTATTGTTCAAGACACCGATCAACTACCGTCGCTGGCCCAAAGAATTATTAAGTAAGTTGCTGGTCGGCGTGGCCTCGGCGGCAGTGATTGGCATGGCCGCCTTGGCCAACTACCAAGGCCTGTCTTCATTGTTTCGCAACCACCACGAGTTGCGCTTGATGGTCGTGCCGAGCAACTACATCGGTGCGTCGCTCGGCTACTTGCGTGAGCAGGTCGCGTCGGCCAAGCAGCCGTTTATCACTCTGGGCGAGGACGCGAGTCGCAACCCCGCCTGGCAAACCCACGGCCGCAAATCCCTGACCGTGCTGGTGGTGGGCGAGAGTGCCCGGGCCGAGAACTTCGGCATCCTCGGCTATAACCGCGATACCACGCCGACACTGGACAAAGAGGCCGGCCTGATCGCCTTCACCGACGTGCATTCCTGCGGCACTGAAACCGCCGTGTCGGTGCCCTGCATGTTTTCCAACATGGGGCGCAAGAACTACGACGCCAGCATGGCCAGGAATGAAGAGGGTTTGCTGGATGTGCTCAAGCGCGCCGGGCTGGAGGTGATCTGGCGGGACAACCAGTCCGGCTGCAAGGGCACCTGTGATCGGGTCACGCTGCAGGATGTCAGCAATCTCAAGGATCCGGCCCTGTGTGCCAACAGTGAGTGCCGCGACGAGATCCTGCTCCAGGGGCTGCAGCATTTCATCGACACGCTCGACAAGGACACCGTGCTGGTGCTGCACCAGATGGGCAGCCACGGGCCGGAATACTTCAAGCGCTATCCCAAGGAATACGAGCATTTCACCCCGGTGTGCGAAAGCAACGCGTTGAACAATTGCAGCCGCGAGAGCATCGTCAACGGCTACGACAACACGCTGGTGTACACCGATCATGTGCTGTCGACCCTGATCGATCTGCTGCGGGCCAACCAGGACAAGGTCGACACGGCCATGCTGTATCTGTCGGACCATGGCGAGTCCCTGGGCGAATACAACCTGTTTCTCCATGGCACGCCCTACATGCTCGCCCCGGAGCAACAGAAACACGTGGCGATGCTGGCCTGGTTTTCCGACAGCTATCAGAAGTCTTTCTCGGTTGACACCCATTGCCTGCAACTGAGCCGGGAAAAGCCCTTGAGCCAGGACAACCTGTTTCACTCGATGCTCGGGCTGCTGGAAGTCAACAGCCACGTCTACAACCGGGACCTGGACTTGTTCGCCAACTGTCGCGGCGCGGTGATTGACGGTGTCCTGGCGCGGGAGTGATGGCGTGGACCTTTTTTTCACGCGAGGTTGGTTAACCTGTCATCCCATCTTTACCAAGAGCCGTTGGTATGTCCGGGCTACCCCCATCCGCCGTCGAGCTTGAGTTCGCCAGGCAGCATGATCAGGAACATGCGCAGGTCTGCTGCCGGCCGGCGCCTCGACGCTTGCGCCTGGCGTTCTGGCGCGACGAGCAAATGGTGCGCCACGCCCTGAAGGTGGCGGGTGAGCCCGGGTTGGTGCTGGATGTGGCCTGTGGGGCGGGGCGGTTCTGGCCGGTGCTGGCCGAGCATGCGAACCGGGTGATCCTGGCGGCGGACCCGTCGCCGGACATGCTCGAACATGCGCTCACCCACCATGGCGGCGCGTGGCTCCAACGGGTCAAGACTTTCCCGAGTTCGGCGTTCACGATTGGGCTGTCGGCGAACGCGGTGGATTGTATTTTCTGTTTGCAACTGTTTCGCCACGTCAGCGCCAGCGAGCATCGCCTGGCGTTGTTGCGTGAGTTCCATCGGGTCAGTCGCGACACGGTGATCGTTTCGGTGCAAATCGAAGGACGCCTCAAGATCGGCCAGGCGCCGCAACGAAGCCTGGCCGACAAGGCCGATGTCGAAGCCGAGTTTCGCCAGGCCGGTTTCAGCATGCTGTGGTATCAGGATTTCCTGCCCGGTTTTGCGCTGACGCGTGTTTATGTATTACGTAAGACCGGTTAAGTCCTGATGTAGGACTATTCTTGCTTTTTCGTGGGCGATTTCTCTTAGGCTACTGCTCTATGGATGCTCGCAATCGCCGGCGGCGATATATACTGCGCGCCATTCTTCAAGGGAGAGCCGTGTGGCCATCGATATTCACTGGATTCGCGACAACGATAGCCTCGGTCAGTTTTGCGCCGAGTGGCAGCAGTTGCCATTCGTCGCCCTCGACACCGAATTCATGCGGGTCGACACCTTTTACCCTATTGCTGGTTTATTGCAGATCGGCGACGGCAAGCGTGCCTACCTGATCGACCCCTTGACCATCGACAATTGGCAACCCTTGGCCGCACTGCTGGAAAACCCGGCGGTGCTCAAGGTGTTGCACGCCTGCAGCGAAGACCTTGAAGTGCTGTTGCGCCTGACTGGCAGCCTGCCTGCGCCGCTGTTCGATACTCAACTGGCCGCCGCCTACCTGAACCTGGGTTTCTCCATGGGCTATTCGCGGCTGGTGCAGGAAGTGCTGGGTATCGAGTTGCCCAAGGGCGAGACTCGTTCCGACTGGCTGCAACGGCCCCTGTCCGAGACACAGATCAGCTACGCGGCAGAGGATGCCGTGCACCTGGCAGAAGTTTTCGTACTGCTGCGCCCGAAGCTTTCCGATGAAAAATACCGCTGGGTCCTGGAGGACGGCGCCGAACTGGTGGCCAACCTGCGTCGCGAAGTCGACCCGTACGAGGTCTATCGCGAGGCCAAGCTCGCCTGGAAACTGTCCCGCGCCCAATTGGCCGTGCTGCGCGAGCTGTGCGCCTGGCGCGAACACGAGGCGCGGGCCCGTGACCTGCCGCGCAATCGCATCATCCGCGAGCATTCGCTGTGGCCCCTGGCCCGCACCCAGCCGGATAACCTCGGCGCGCTGGCGAAGATCGAAGACATGCACCCGCGCACCGTGCGCCAGGACGGCCAGTTTCT
>NZ_ATLN01000081.1:0-11502 GCF_000416195.1 Pseudomonas sp. CFII68 | reverse complement strand
CGCCTGGGCGAGGGCAGTGGCGCGGCGTTGGCGGTGCCGCTGTTGCGCCTGGCCTGTGACCTTCACGGGCAGATGGCGACGTTTGCCGAAGCGGCCGTGGCGGATCGCCCGGCATGACCTTGCGCCTGGACCTGCTGCGTCACGGCGAAACCGAACTGGGCGGCGGCTTGCGCGGCAGCCTCGACGATGCCTTGACGGCCAGGGGCTGGGAGCAGATGCACGCGGCTGTCGAGCAAAGCGGGCCCTGGGATCGCCTGGTGAGTTCGCCGTTGCAGCGTTGCGCCCGTTTCGCCGAGCAACTCGGCGCCCGACTCAACCTGCCGGTGCACCTGGATAAGGACCTGCAAGAGCTGCATTTCGGCGCCTGGGAAGGTCGTAGCGCGGCGGCATTGATGGACACCGACGCCGAGGCACTGGGCCAGTTCTGGGCCGATCCCTATGCCTTCACGCCCCCCGAAGGCGAGCCGGTGCTGGCGTTTTCCAGCCGCGTCCTGGCAGCGGTCGAACGTCTGCACGCGGCCTATGCCGGGCAGCGGATCCTGCTGGTCAGCCATGGCGGCGTGATGCGCCTGCTGCTGGCCCAGGCCCGAGGCCTGCCTCGGGAGCAATTGCTCAATGTCGAAGTCGGCCATGGCGCGCTGTTTTCCCTGGCGGTGTCGGCAGGGCCCGTGCTCAAAGAGGCGGATTGACGATGTTGCCCTTCTGGATCGCCCTGCAATTTCTCAGCAGCCTGCCGGTGCGCCTGCCTGGCATGCCCGAGCCTGAACAGCTGGGCCGTTCGCTGTTGTTCTATCCGGTGGTGGGGCTGTTGTTCGGTGTTTTGCTGTGGCTGTTCAATGCACTGCTGCTGGACACGCCATTGCTGCTGCACGCCGCGCTGTTGCTGAGCGCGTGGGTGTTGCTCAGCGGCGGCCTGCACCTCGATGGCCTGGCCGACAGCGCCGATGCCTGGCTGGGCGGTTTCGGCGACCGCGAGCGTACGTTGCTGATCATGAAAGACCCGCGCAGTGGGCCGATCGCGGTGATCACCCTGGTGCTGGTGCTGCTGCTCAAATTCACCGCGCTGCTGGCGTTGATCGAGCAGGGACAGACGTTGACCTTGATCGTCGTGCCGGTGCTGGGGCGTGCCGCGTTGCTTGGCCTGTTCCTGACCACGCCGTACGTGCGTGCCGGCGGCCTGGGCCAGGCCCTCGCCGATCATCTGCCCCGCCGTGCGGGTTGGCAGGTGTTGTGGGTGTGCGCGCTGGGGGTCTTGCTGGTGGCGGGTTGGGCAGGCGTCGTTGCCCTGTTGGCCGCCTCGGCGGTCTTTATCGGCTTGCGCCAGATGATGCTGCGCAGGCTAGGGGGCTGCACCGGGGATACCGCCGGGGCGTTGCTGGAATTGCTTGAGATGGCGATGTTGGTGGGGGTGGTGTTGCGCTGAGTTTGTCCTGATCTTGTCCCGGCGACCTGTCAACTCTGACAGTATCGCGTCATTGAAAACGCGTGCTTAATTCGCTCAAGGCCTCAGCTGCCGCGCAGAGCGATGGGAAGCGTTGTGTCGTGTCCGGTGTTATCGATCTGCCAGAAAAATTGGATGGCCGTTGGCGTCTCAGCGGCTGAACGTTATCAATGGGAGAGCGATAGCATGGCGAATGCGGATATCAAACAGCAGCGGCGTGAGGCGAACAGCGCTTATCTTCGGATGCGTACCGAGCATCAGTCGAAGTTGGGCGACAAATTCATAATCATTAAGAATCCTATGGTAGACATCAACACTGGTCTGCTCAACGGCCCCAGTCTGAAGAGCGGATTGAGTGTAGAGATTCCCAAGTGGGATAACCTGCCACCCCCGGGCGCACCGGAGAAGATCCAGGTAATGTTCGATCGTAGCGGCAATGGCCGTTTTGAGGTTGTGGCAGAACATGAATTTGAAATACCTTTGGGGGGGGCTGACTTTCCAGAGACCTTCCCCTACCCAATGCTCATTGAGGCCCGTGACCTTCCGCAAAGCTCTCCATGCCGCGTGAGATATGACCATTACCCCTATAACGCAACAGATGCAGATGAATCTCCGATCACTCCGCTCATTTGCGATCAAGAGCCACCTTATAGACACGACCCGCCAGAGGCGTTGAAGTTTTCGGAGGTGTACCTCGACGACACAAACCTGGCGCCTGGCAGCAAATTGACTGCCACAATTCCTGGTTACGCTGATTGGCAAGCGACGGATAAAATCGCCGTTTACCTGGTGGATGCCGCCGACATTCCCGAGGACCTGAATGGACTCTCCCCGATTTTCTTCAACGATGTTCCCCCCCCGGGCACCTCAGACACTCCGATCGAAATCGACGGCGATCGTATTCGTGCGTTTGGCGATGCCGAATGCGTGTTCATCTACGTCCTGATCGACAAGGCGACCAATCCCAGCGCTCTGTCGCTTTGGCAGAAAATAAGCCTCACCTTCGGGCCGCTACCGACTAATTTACAAGCGCCGGAAGTCCCCCAGGCAAAACCAGGCCCATTGGTGGTTGAGCATGCTTTGTCGGGGGTGAGTGTCTGGATTCCCCGGTATGACAATCACAAGAACAGTGATGAGATTCGATTGAAGTGGGGAAATACGACGCTGGACGACGACTATCCCATAGGGCCTAACCCACCGACCCAAATCGTGGTTCCGGTGGAACCGAAACTCCTCATGCTTGAGGAATACGGTCAAAACACCACTGGCAACAAGACGACCAACGTCAGTTATCACGTCGTGCGTAAAGGTCGGCTATTCGGACCTGAAAACACCGATATCGAGGTCAATTTCGAGGTGCCGATCCCCTGGGTTCCCTGGCCATCTCCCGATTGGCCGGATCCGGTGCATCCAAGCTTGACGGTAGGCGTAGTCAAGAATTGGGATGATAACCGGACCAACCAGTTGACACGGGCCGACAAAGACAAGGACGCGAAATTTACCTTTACCTGGTACGCCGAGGCGGTTGACGGCCATATCATCGATTTTTTCTGGAATGGCACTCGTGTCGTAGAGGCCCAGATAACCTTCGATGATACAAATCCTGAGCACGTACCTGGCCAGGATCAAACCGTCGACATCCCTTGGATCTACATCAAGGACGGCGGCAATGGCCTGAAGGTGCCGGTGCACTATCAATTGAGCGCGACAGGCATTGAGAATGATCTGGAATCCACTCCAACCGAGGTCAATGTCAACGCCATTGCGGTTGAGCTGCCGCCTGCGAGTTTCCCCACCATTGATCCAGTGACGACCCCGTACCCAGGTTGCAGGGTTCTTGATGACGATGGCGCGCTCAGGGTCGACATCCCTGACCTCACCGGAGTGCTCAAGGATGGCGACGAAATCAAGTTCGTCTTCACGCCCATGAGAGGAGAGTATCTGAGCGATCCCGAAGATCCGATCGTCGGGGCGCAGTTTGAGCGGGACTACGTGCTGGGCGCTACCGGTACACCTCTCACCGGTTTCACCATTCGGGTGGAACCTTATACGACTCATATCCTGCCGCTTTATAACGAGACCGCAGCAACGGGTCGCAGGGGCCGGGCGAAGATCCAGTACTTCCATGATGACGGCTCGGAAACACTTGATTCGACACCGTTCACAACCATCACCGCCTTCCACCGACCGAACGAGCCGTGCGAGATCCCAAGGCCACCAACGCCTTGACCTTTGAGCTGGCACCCGGGCGTTTTTCGCCCGGGAGTGCAGGTCGATGCGGGTTCATAGGAAAGGCGCCTACATTGATATTTCATACGGAAGTAATAAGAAAAGTCTCACAAACACAAGGATAAATCCTACATATATCCAGGAAGCGAGTGCTTAGGATTGCCGCCTTTTGATCGTTCGGACCCAGGCAGTAAAACGCCAGGCTCGACGGTTGCCAGACAGCTTGTTTATCCAGGAGTTATCCATGCCCGTCAGCCACTCATTCTCCATCACGCCGCTTGCGCGTTTTCTCAAACTCGTGACCCTCGCGCCATTGTTGTTGCTCAGCCCCACCGGTCTGGCGCAGACACTCATCGAAAATGGTGCGTCCAAGACCATCGACGCCGCCACCACGCCCGACGATTATCTGGTGGAGACCGAAAGCAAGCTGACGGCCAACGGCGCCACGACTTACCAGATCCGTGCGTCCGGCGGGTCGACGATCGATCTCAGTGATACCCAGGTCACCGCCCAAGGCAATGCCAACGGAGTCGATCTAGCCGGCAGTCACGCGACCATCGCCAATGGCAGCAAAGTCGTCAGCAGCAACACCGGGCTGCAACTGGCAACATCAGCCGGCGGCGGATCTACCGCGGTGGTCAGCGACAGTGAGATCATCGGTGGACGAGTGGGGGCAACCCTCAGTGCTCGCAGCCAATTGATACTCGAGGCCGGTTCCACCGTAACTGGCAGCAACGCCGATGGCATTGGCGTGCGTAGCTTCGGCGGCAAGATCTCCGCCACCGACAGCACCATCATCGGTGGGCTCAACGGTGTGTACCTGTTCGCCGACCTCAACCTGTCCGCCGACAACGCGTTGATCCTGGACAATTCCCGTGTCGAAGGGCTGGCCGGCTCGGCGATCATCGTCGACGGCCAGACCCAGACCAACGACGAACGGGTGAATATCCAGGTCAACAACGGCTCTACCCTGGTGGGCGGTAACGGTACGCTGCTGGAAGTCGTCAATGGCTCTTCGGCGAATTTCAGCGCCGATAACAGTCAACTGGTCGGCGACATCATCGTGGAAGATGGCAGCAGCGCCAACGTGGTGTTCGATAACTTCGCCACGCTCACCGGTCGCCTGGAAAACGTCGAGAGCCTGGCCGTCAACAACGAAGCCCGCTGGATCATGGTCGGCGATGGCGAGGTCGAAAAACTCTCCATGAACGGCGGTGGCATCCAGTTCGGCAATCCGGGCGAGTTCTACAAATTGACGGTGGGCGAGCTGTCGGGCAACGGCACCTTCTTCATGCACACCAACTTCAGCACTGGCCAGGTCGACACCTTGACGGTGACCGGGACAGCCACCGGCAATCACCTGGTGGCGCTCGACAGCAGTGGCTCGGAACCCGGCGCCGCCGCTTCCATCCCGGTGGTTCACATCGGCGGTGGCGATGCCCAGTTTTCCCTGGTGGGTGGTGAGGTGGACTTGGGGGCCTACTCCTACAACCTGATCAAGCAAGGCGACAATGATTGGTACCTGAACACCGCTTCGAAAATCATCAGCCCCGGTACCCAATCGGTGATGGCACTGTTCAATGCCGCACCCACGGTCTGGTACGGCGAACTCAGCACCTTGCGCAGCCGCATGGGCGAAGTGCGCCGGGACCAAGGCAAGGCCGGTGGTTGGATGCGTGCTTATGGTAACAAGTTCGATGTCAGCGCCAGTTCCGGCGTGGCTTATAAGCAAACCCAGCAGGGCTTGTCGTTGGGTGCCGATGCGCCGTTGCCGGTCGGTGACGGGCAGTGGCTGGTGGGGGTGATGGGTGGCTACAGCAAGTCCGACCTGGATTTGAGTCGCGGTACCACCGGTGAAATCGACAGTTTCTACCTTGGTGCCTACACCACGTGGCTGGACGAGGAAAGCGGCTATTACTTCGACGGTGTGCTCAAGTTCAACCGCTTCCAGAACGAATCCGACGTCCGCCTGAGCGATGGCAAAAAGGCCAAGGGCAGCTACGACAGCCACGGCGTCGGTGGCTCCCTGGAGTTCGGTCGTCATATCAAGTTGGAAGACGACTACTTCGTCGAACCTTATACACAGCTTTCGGGCGTGATCATCGAGGGCAAGGACTATCGCCTGGATAATGGCTTGTCCGCCGAAGGCGACCGCACGCACTCGTTGCTGGGCAAGGTCGGTGCGACGGTCGGGCGCAACTTTGACCTGGGTGAAGGCAACGTGCTGCAGCCGTACCTGCGTGCCGCGTATGTGCACGAGTTCGCCAATAACAACGACGTGCAGGTCAACGATAACAAGTTCAGCAATGACCTCTCCGGTTCGCGCGGTGAGCTGGGTGCGGGTGTGGCGATGACGTTGACTGACAAAGTGTCGGTCCACGCCGATTTCGATTACAGCAACGGCAATAAGATCGAGCAGCCGTGGGGGGCCAACGTGGGCGTGCGCTATCTCTGGTAATTCAATGGGCTGACGCTGCACGGCACGTTCAATGTTCTTTACACGATGCGAGGATAACGGCTGCGGCCATTGTCCTCGTGCTTCTTTGAGGAGTCTTGTTCATGAGCGAGTCAGCAGATAAGTCGTCTTCCGATAACCCTAGAGAATTACTTCCACCCCGCATAGATGAACTGTTAGATAACATTCCGGGCGGTGAAATCAATCTGCTTCCCGAAGCCGCCACGCATGATGATCTAAAGGTTTGGTTCGTGTTATGGGACAATTCTGATCCGGCGTTGGGTGAGGAGTCGGTTGAGCTGTTCCTTGACGGTGCCCCGAATTGGGTAGATCGCCGAACTTGGAACGCTTTCATAGAGCCGTCAGACCGATATGTGACGTTGCCCCAAAGACTACTGCGTGGTAATGACGGGCTTCATCGGTTGCACTACAGGGCGACGGCTTATAACAATGAGTCTGATGACTCTGCCGAGTTGGAGATTACCCTCGATACGACGCCGCCTGTCCTTGCTGCTGACAGCAAGCTGGTTTTCCCTCCCGAAGTCCTTCCGCCCAATAAACTCACTGCCCGCTACCTTGAGCAGAACAATGATGAGGTCAAGGCCAATCTCCCGGGATACACGGACCCCCGACCCTGGGATCGGATCACCTGGTACTGGGGATCTACACCAGGCACCCAGGATGAAGGCGGTGTCATCGAACTTGATGACCAGAATTTTTCTGATCCCGTCGTGGTTACGATCAGCGCTGATTTAATACAGGACAGGGGCGATGGGTCCCGGTATGTGTGGTATGAGGTGCAGGACCGCGCGGGTAATGTCAGCCCTAGGTCTGTGGCGGTTGTATTGGATGTCGATGCCACGCCGATTCCCCGTGATTTGCCTTGGTCCTCTATTGACGGCGCGGTTGGGACGGGGGAGCTACAAACGTTGGATCCGTTGGTGCCTGCTGGCGGCGTTGTTATTGTGCAAGTGCCGGACACCGCCGTTATCTACCCGGAAGAGAAGGTTTGGGTGCAATGGGGGGAGCCTGGCACCCTGGGCGCTACTCGGGTCGAACAGCCCATCAGTTCAGGCTCACGTCGTTTTCGGGTGGAAATGCAGTACCTGGCGGCCCAAATCGGCAGGGTGTTGCCGGTCTCCTATGGTGTCATCGATGCGATGGATCAGGAGCATATTTCTGTCCCACGTCGGCTCCAGGTACTAACCCTCCCAAGTAACCGGCTCGAAGCCGTCCAGTGCGAGGGCCTTTCCGGCGGATATCTGAGCTATAACTCGGTGGCACCGGAGGGCGCACGACTGACGCTGAAAAAATGGCCGCTCATCACAACCGATCATTGGGTCATGATCACGATGACTGGTGTCAACTCTTCTTCAGGCCAGGACTGGGTATTCCCGGCCGTGAACAAGCGTGCGGTCACTGAGCAGGAGACTTTTGCCGGCATTGGTTTTGGTACTGAGGTCAGGGTGTCTAAGGAGTTTTTGAATACGCTACGACGTAATGCGCCATTGACGGGCAAAGCCTATGTCAGTTTTGATGGCGGGCAAACTTGGCCGCCTTTGTCGTCGCCTAATTTCCCACTGTTGCAGTTGACTCTGGTTCAGTGAAACCCGTCAAAGATAAAACAAACGATGCACTACCCGTGGCGAGGGAGCTTGCTCCCGCTGGGTCGCGAAGCGGCCCCGAAAGGGGACTGCTTCACAGTCCAGCGGGAGCAAGCTCCCTCGCCACGGGTTAAGTACTGAACTTGATTGGCTTGTGTTAGGCCTCACTTCTAGTTGTTGATTGTATGCCTGAAACATTTCAGTCAGTGATATCTCCATTAGCAGAGAGTTACGGGAGAGGGGGTGGGAAGTGGCTTTATGCTTATCAATGACTCATGAAAAACCAAGTATGAAATTGAAAGGCGATTTTATACTTGGTTTTAAATATTTATGGAATAAATATCTGATGTAGCGGATTTCCCGCAACGTTGAGATTCTTCGTTCCGCCGGTCAATTTTGTAATGCCTCTAGTTGCTTGGGCTTTCTGCGCTGGAGTTAGAGTTCCCGCTTGTTGGTTTGATTCCTTTAGCGCTGCACTGGGTGACGGAGGAGTCCATCCGGATGAACTAGATAAACTAGACGAACTAGACGAGCTAGACGGAACTAGAAAGAACTAGAAGAACTAGAAGAACTAGAAGAATCACTCGAATAATCGACGGAGGGGGTGCTGCGCATAGAATGATGTGATGAGTCGCTGGATGCGCTGGAGCTACTAGAAGTACTGCTCTCGGAAGACGTAGATGAAACACTAGGGCTTCTGCTCCTTGGAGGAGTAGGTGTCGAAACGCTGCCCCTCGGTGAACTGGAAGCGCCTGGAGCGCCTGCACCGGGTCTACCTTTAAAATACGAGAAGAGACTTAAAGCCCCACCCACAGTAACCAAAATGCCTCCAATGCTCATCAATGTCTCATTGTTTGTTATAGCGCCCGCTGTGACTAGTATCGCGCCCAATGTCGTTATCACAGCAGCACCAATCGCTAGAGAGCCTCCAC
This sequence comes from Pseudomonas sp. CFII68, assembly GCF_000416195.1. NCBI lineage: Bacteria > Pseudomonadati > Pseudomonadota > Gammaproteobacteria > Pseudomonadales > Pseudomonadaceae > Pseudomonas > Pseudomonas sp. CFII68. Next base: position 2,841 of record NZ_ATLN01000081.1, on the reverse strand, counting down.
CGGTAAAAACGGCTCCTGCTATCGCGGCAGCCGCCGCAACAACTACCCCTACGATGATCCCGAGTTTCGCCCAAAAACCTAACTTAGACTTTTCGGGCTCTGGAATGGGGTCGATATACCCAGGGTTATCATCCGGCCGACGATAGTTGGCCCGATGTCCGGTCGGGTCACGGAACGTAATCGGATTGCCCAGGCAATACGCATAGCGGTTGACCCCGCCCGAACCGAACGGGCTATACGAATCCGGACTATGAAAGCGCATCAGGTTAGGGTTGTACACCCGGTAGCCACGGCCCAGCAGATACCAGTGGCTCGTGTTCTCGCACACCTCGCTGTTGAACGCGATTAAGCTCTGCAAGGCTGCCTCGCTGCTACGAATACCGTAGGCGCTGTAGGCTACTGCGTGCACGTCCGATTGCACGCATTCTCCTATGACGCTGGGGCTGGCGTCTGTCATCAGCAAGAGGGTCTGCTCATGGTCGTCGATTTGCTGCTGCCCCAAAGGGCGTTCTTCATGGAACAAATACTGCGTGCCGATGCCATTGTGCAGCGTGTGGCTCAGGTTGTAGCCCTGATAGAAGCGTAGTGTTTCCGGCTCGTTGTCTTGACGAACGCCCACCAAGTGGTTATGCCCGTCGTAGCGATAGCTCACGACAAGCTGCTCTTGCGCATCCTTTACCGCAACCAGGCGGCCATGATCGTCGTAGATCAAGCGTCGATTGAGTTCGTCATTGAGCATATGGCCATTGGCGTCGTACTCGAACTCAAGCAGCGCTGGATAGCCGCCGGCCGTATAGGTATGGGTAATCTTTTTCAATTGAAAAGGATCGTCGGGATCATAGGTGAATACGGCAATGTCGCTGAGACCGCCATCGAATTGAGTGGTGACTCGCACGATATTATCCAGCTCATCGAACCTGAATAACTGGCTGAGGATGCTATTGCCGTAGGCGTCCTTGGGCAGGGCGCTGCCCGTGCAGGTGTGATGAACGAGTCGGTTGCGCGAGTCGTACACAAACGCCTCATCGAGCAAGCTCTCCTCGTTCAGGAACACGTGTCGGCTCTTGAGTTGGTTGTCGCCTTGCCAGATTTGTGTAATGACTCGTGGGGCTTGACCATTGAGGGTCAGTGTCCGCTCGATTTCCCGGCCCTGCGGGTCGTATTTGACCTCGGCAACCAATGTCGACGTCGGGCTGCGTGTCGTGGTGCGGCACAGTTGGCCGAGTGTGTCGTAGTCGAAGTCGGCACTGAGCGCGCCTTGGACGACTGTTTTGGCCCGTCCGCAATCGTCATAGGTGTAAACGGTATCCAGGCCGTCGGTATGGCTTCGACTGATTTGCCGCCCCTGGAGGGAAGTCTGGTAGGTGGTCTCCATCTTTTTGCCGTCGATATCGGTCCAGCTTTCGTATTCCAGCTCGCCGGTATCGGTATATCGATATTCACGCTGGCCTTGATTATTTTGCGCCCCGGTTATTGCTCCGGTCTTGAGGTCATACACGTAAGTTGTCGATTCATCTTTGGAGGTGGTGATCTTTAAAGGCTGCTGGGTCAGTTCTGGTTTGTATTCATAATCGAAAACTTCTTTGGCCGGGGTGATCCGCTGGCTGAGCTGCATCTGGCTGCCGGTGTATTTGAACTCCTCGATCTGCGGATTGACCATTGAGCCGACACGACGTTCGGTCATGCGCTGGAGGCTGTCGAATGACTGTTGGCCGACAGTGATCGACGGCTTGGCGCTGGGTTTCACGCTCATGCTGGTGGTTTGTTCACCTAAACTGTGCGCGGCAAACTCCCGGCTGGCGACCGTATTGTCGGGGAGGGTGGTGGCGTTCACTCGATCCCACGGGTCATAGGCAAAACGCGTCCTGCGTTCCTGCCCGTCATACAATTCTATTTGTTGTACACAGTTGTTCTTGCCGTCATAGGTGTATTCAACCGCGCCAACGGTCGGCAGCCCTGTCGTTTCAAGCAGGTGGCGCAGATGCTCTGCGACCGGGCGTTCGGGTTGTTGGTGGCACAGATCGATCAAGGGCTGTGCGTCCAATCGTTCGAAGCGGTCAAGCTTGCCGAAATCGTTGTACTTGCCCACGGTCAGGCCGCTGATAAGTGTTGTCGTTTCAGTCTCCGGGGTTTCCAGCCATTGGTGCTCGACCGGCCCTTTGCTGCCAAAAGGCGACCAGAGGTAACGGCTCACAACGCCATCGGGCATTGTCGTGCGATGGGCGATACCCCAGGCGTCGTATTCAAAGCGCTGGCGCAAGGGCATGGATTTATCTTCCAGCCAGTCGTAGCGGATCTCTTCGATCAGGTTGTCCAGTTTGTCGTAACTGGCCGCGTAGACCTGGCGCGGCGCCTTTGCCTTCTCGACCCTCTCTCGATAAACCACTCGTCCCATACCATCGAAGCGGGTATGGGTCGTTACGCCGCTGACCCCCGTCACGCTCTCTGAAGCGTATTGCCCGTCTGTACTGATCAAGGTATAGCGATAAACGCGTTCGGCTCGAACGTCGGGCGATTTAGGTGAGACGATTTCCTTGGTGACTCGACCCAGAACATCGAACTGGCGAAGCAGTTCCACGCCATCGACGTCGGTGGTCAGCACCGCTTCGCCGGTGATCAGCGAATTTTCCTGGGACATCGTTTTTTCGATGCCGTCAAAACCAGTAAATAACTCGCGTGTTTCCAACACGGTTTCACCGGCCAGCGCGCTGGGGCCCTTGTCGTACTCATACAAGGTCGTACTGGTGGTGCCATTGAGCAAGGTTTGCTGGCTGGCCAGGCGGCTATGCAAGAATGGATCGCCGGTCAGTTCATGGTAACTGCGCAAGGTTTGCTGCAAGG
>NZ_ATLN01000080.1:0-17652 GCF_000416195.1 Pseudomonas sp. CFII68 | reverse complement strand
TGTATCGCGGGCAAGCCTTGCTCCCACAGAGCTTTGCCCAGTCCAGCCCAGTGGGAGGTCGCCCCAGCGTTTAACGCCGAGTCAACAACACCCCAGACTCCATGTGATGGGTCCAGGGAAATTGATCGAACAACGCGCAGCGCGTGATGCGGTGGGTGTCGTTCAGTTGCGCGATATTCGCGGCGAGGGTGTCCGGGTTGCAGGAGATGTACAGGATGTTGTCGAAGCGCCGGGTCAGCTCGCAGGTGTCCGGGTCCATGCCGGCACGAGGCGGATCGACGAAGACACTGCCGAATTCGTAGCTTTTCAGGTCAATACCATGCAAGCGACGGAACGGCCGGACTTCGTTCAGGGCTTCGGTCAGCTCTTCAGCGGACAGGCGCACCAGCGTGACGTTATCCACCGCGTTTTCGCTGAGGTTGCTCAGCGCGGCGTTCACCGAGGTCTTGCTGATTTCGGTGGCCAGCACTTTGCGCACGCGGGTGGCCAGGGGCAGGGTGAAGTTGCCGTTGCCGCAGTACAACTCCAGCAGATCGTCGCTGCGATCGCCCAGCGCGTCATAGGCCCAGTTGAGCATCTTCTGGTTCACCGTGCCGTTGGGCTGGGTGAAGGCGCCTTCGGGTTGGCGATAGCTGAAGGTGCGACCGCCCACTTCGAGCTTCTCTACCACGTAGTCGTGGCCGATCACTTCGCGCTTGCCCTTGGAGCGGCCAATGATGCTCACGCCCAGGTCTGCCGCCAGCTTCGAGGCGGCAGCGTGCCAGTGCTCGTCCAGCGGGCGGTGATAACACAGGGTGATCATCGCGTCACCCGCCAGGGTAGTCAGGAACTCCACCTGGAACAGCTTGTGGCTCAGGGGCGCGCTGGCTTGCCAGGCGGCCTTGAGTTGCGGCATCAACTGGTTGATGCGCAGGCTGGCGATGGGAAACTCTTCAATGAGGATCGGTGTGCGCTTGTCGTCCTGGGAGAACATTGCGTAATGCCGTTCGCCGGCCTCGCGCCAGAGACGGAATTCGGCGCGCAGGCGGAAGTGCTTCAGGGGCGAATCGAACACCGCAGGTTCTGGTGCCTCGAATGGCGCCAACAGGTCACGCAAGCGGGTGACTTTGTCCTGGAGCTGAGCGGCGTAGGCCTGGGAATCAAAAGTCATGCGTTGTACCAACCCAACTTGATCACGAACAGGATCGACAGAATGACCAGCGCCGGGTTCAACTCACGGCCACGGCCCGAGACCAGTTTGATGGCGGTCCAGGCGATGAAACCGAAAGCGATGCCGTTGGCGATGGAATAGGTGAACGGCATTGCCAGGGCGGTCACCACCACGGGCGCGGCGACGGTGATGTCGTCCCAGTCGATCTCCGCCAGGCCCGAGGTCATCAGTACGGCGACGAACAACAGGGCTGGGGCGGTGGCGAAGGGCGGGACGCTGGCGGCCAGTGGCGAGAAGAACAGCGCCAGCAGGAACAGGATTGCCACGACGACGGCGGTCAGGCCGGTGCGGCCGCCGGCGCTGACGCCCGCCGCCGATTCGATGTAGCTGGTGGTGGTGGAGGTGCCCAGCAGCGAACCGGCCATGGCGGCGGTGCTGTCGGCGATCAGCGCACGGCCCATCTTCGGCATGTGGCCGTCCTTGCCCATCAGCCCGGCGCGCTTGGCGACGCCGATCAGGGTGCCGGAGTTGTCGAACAGGTCGACGAACAGGAAGGCGAAGATCACGCTCACCAGGCCGATGTCCAGGGCGCCCTTGATGTCCAGTTGCAGGAAGGTCGGGGCCAGGGACGGTGGCGTGGAGATGACGCCGTTGAACGGGGTGAAGCCCATCAGGATCGAAACGATGGTGACCGCCAGGATGCCGATCAGCACCGCGCCGCGTACTTTCAAGGCTTCGAGGGCGACGATCAGGACAAAGCCGAGGGTCGCAAGGATCGGCGCCGGTTGTTTCAAGTCGCCGAGGCCGACCATGGTCGCCGGGTTTTTCACCACGATGCCGGCGTTGTTCAGGGCGATCAGCGCCAGGAACAGGCCGATGCCGGCGGCAATCGCCGAGCGCAGCGGCAGCGGGATGCTGTTGATGATCCATTCGCGGATACGAAAGATCGACAATATGAAGAACAGTACGGCGGAGATGAACACTGCACCCAGCGCCACTTGCCAGGTGTGGCCCATGTGCAGGACCACGGTGTAGGTAAAGAAGGCATTCAGGCCCATGCCCGGGGCGAGGGCGATCGGATAGTTGGCGATCAGGCCCATGACCGTGGAGCCAATGGCCGCTGCCAGGCAGGTGGCGACGAACACCGCGCCCTTGTCCATGCCGGTTTCGCCGAGGATGCTCGGGTTGACGAACAGAATGTAGGCCATCGCCAGGAACGTTGTGACGCCCGCCAGGATCTCGGTCCGCACGTTGGTGTTGTGTGCCTTGAGTTGAAACAGCCTTTCCAGCATGTCTGCTCCCCGTGGCGCGCCCGGCGCCGTGAATGTATCGACCTCAACAGCAAAGCACAGGTCGCCAGCGGCGCCCGGGAATTTTCTGCGGGTCGGAAAAAGCCGCGCATCATACCAGCAGCGTAGCGTTGTGGCTGCGATCGTCGTCGATGTTTTGCCAACGCGCCAAGTGGGCCATACTGCGCGCGGTTCCGGGAGGTCTCTATGTATTGCATGAATAAAAAGCTGCTGGCGGCGGTGGGTTGCATGCTGGGCTGGTGGTTGTCCGGCCAGGCCGCCAATGCCGCGTCGGCACCGCCCTTGAGCGAGGTCAAGGTGCTCAAGGTCGAGTCGCCGGCCTGTGGCTTCGAGGACATCGTCCCGGGGCAGGCGCAGACGCGTTGCGACCACAGTGGCCCGAATATCAAGGTCTACGTGCTGGAGGTCGGTTATGGCCGCCAGCCCCATGTCACCCTGGACGGCTTTGAAGTCGACGGCACCCGCTCGCCCGTGTGTGCGTACAGTAACGGCAACCTTAACGACTGCTCCGTGCGGACCAAGGTCGTTGGCTATGTGTACATCTTTGACCTGAAGGGCAAGCAAGAGGGCACCTTCAGCTTCAGCAACATCTCGATCAACGCACCGGGCAACCGGATGTCGACCCAGCTGTACATCAAATAACCGCTGTCCCATGTAGGGGCTGTGTAGGAGCTGTCGAGCGAAGCGAGGCTGCGATCTTTTTCCAGGCGCTTGAATCTCAAGCGCCTATCAAAAGATCGCAGCCTTCGGCAGCTCCTACACTACAGGTATCAGCCAGTGGAGAGAGCGCCCATGATTCCAGGAACCAAGATCCCCCGAGCCCTGATAGTCGTCGCCGAGGGTGTCGACGACTTGCAGACGGTCACCCTGATCGATGTGCTGCGTCGAGCGCAGATCGAAACCGTGGTGGCGAGCATCGAAGGGCGACGGATGCTCACCTGCGCCCGCGGCACGCGCCTGACGGCCGATGGCATGCTGGTGGACGTGCTCGTGCAGGACTTCGACCTGGTCGTCCTGCCGGGCGGCATCATCGGCGCCCAACACTTGGCGGCCCATCAGCCGCTGCAACAACTGATCAAGGGCCAGGCCGCCACCGGACGGTTTTTCGCCGCCATCGCCGAAGCCCCGGCCCTGGCGCTACAGGCCTTTGGCGTCCTGCGCCAACGGCGCATGACCTGCCTGCCCGCCGTCAGCCAGCAGTTGTCCGGGTGCAGCTTCGTCGATCAACCCGTGGTGGTGGATGGCAACTGCATCACCGCCCAGGGTTCGGCCGCCGCCCTGGCGTTTGCCTTGACGCTGGTGGAACAACTCAGTGGCAAGGGCGTGAGGAGTGTGGTGGCGGCGGAGTTGCTGGCCTGACGGACATCAAGCGTGTTGTGGGAACGGCTCGATCACAGGCTGCACGCGCTGCTCGGCTTGCCACAAATCGTAATCGGTCTGGACGCCCAGCCAGACCCTGGCCTTGCCGATCCCGGCACGCTCCAGGCGCACGGCCAGATCGGGGCTGATGGGCGCATGACCATGCAATACCCGGGAGAGATGAGGCCGGGCGAAGCCCAGGTGTCGCGCCAGTTCGGTGACCGTGATGCCCAGCTCGGGCAACACGTCCAGCCGCAAGGTTTCGCCAGGGTGTGGCGGATTGTGCATGGGCATGTTCCAGCCTCCTGATCAGTGGTAGTCCAGATAATCGACCAGTTCGATATCGGACCCGATGAAACGAAAAATAACCCGCCAGTTCCCCGAAACCCCCAGCGACCAGTATCCATCCAGCTCACCCTTGAGCGGATGCAATCGCCATCCGGGAATATCCAAGTCGTTGGCGACCTGCGCCCTGTCCATGAACTGGAGCATGCGGGCCAGGCGTTTCCCGTGGTCCGCCCGGATACCACGGGTCGACCCCGTCTCATAAAAGAGCCTGAGGCCTTTGTGCTGGAAGGATTTAATCATGGAATCGAGTGTAAGGCGATACATTACACTCGGTGCGGTACATAGATACCGCACATGCCAGGAAAATCTGTGTCTCTTGCGGTTGCCACTGCTGAGCCGGACGAAAAGCGCCAGGCCTACGCCACCGCCACCCACTCGGCGGTGTTCGTCGAGGTATTGGTAGATGAAGACTTGGGTCCCGTGAAGGTCAATCGGGTGGCCAACGCGATCTATCACGCCACCGGCAAACGGGTGCGGGATTTCCCGATCACCCTCGACAAGCTGCTCTAGGCTTTTGCTTCATCCACCGGTTCGTGCATCCGGTCACGGTTGGCCAGGGTCGGGAACAGTTTGATCCAGGTTCCGGTGACCAGCAGCGTGCCGACGCCGCCCATGACCACCGCCGGCACGGTGCCGAACCAGTGGGCGGTGAGGCCGGACTCGAACTCGCCCAACTGGTTCGAGGCACCGATGAACAACCCGTTCACCGCGCTGACCCGGCCGCGCATTTCATCCGGTGTTTCCAGTTGTACGAAGGAGGCACGGATCACCATGCTGATCATGTCCGCCGCGCCCAGCACCACCAGCACCGCCAGGGAAAACCAGAACGAAGTGGAGAGGCCGAATGCAATGGTGGCGACGCCGAACACGCCCACCGCCGTGAACATCACCCGGCCGACCTTGCGCTCCACGGCAAACCGCGCCAGCCACAGCGACATCAGCAAGGCCCCGACCGCCGGTGCCGAGCGCAACAGGCCCAGGCCCCAGGGGCCGGTGAGCAGGATGTCCTTGGCGAACACCGGCAGCAGCGCCGTCGCGCCGCCGAGCAACACCGCGAACAGGTCCAGGGAGATCGCCCCGAGAATGTCCGGGCGACTGCGAATGAAGCGAATCCCGGCGAGCAACGAATCCAGCGTCGCCTTGCCTTTGTTCAGCGGCGTCTGCCGGGCGGGCAGGTTGAGCATCAGGCCGCAGGCGATGAGGTAAAGCAGCACCGTCGGCCCGTAGACCCAGACACTGCCAAAGGCGTAGAGCAAGCCGCCGAGCGCCGGGGCGACGATGGTGGCCGACTGCTGGGCTGATTGCGCGGCGGCCACGGCACGGGGAAACAGCGCAGCCGGCACGATGCTCGGTAGCAGCGCCTGGGTGGTGGGCATTTCGAAGGAGCGGGCGGCGCCCAGCAGGAAGGCGAGGATGAAGATCATTTCCCGCGTGACATTCTCGGTGGCGCTGCCGATCACCAGCGCCAGGGCAATCATCGCCTGCAATGACTGGCAGATGGCCGCCACCTTGCGCCGGTCATAGCGGTCGGCCACATGCCCGGTGTGGAGCATGAACAGCACGCGCGGGGCAAACTCCACCAACCCCACCAGGCCAAGGTCCAGGACGTTGCCGGTCAGTTGATAGAGGTTCCAGCCGATGGCCACGGTGAGCATCTGGAAGCCGCTGGCGGTGAATATCCGGGCCAGCCAGAAGGCGATGAAGGGACGGTGGTGACGGAGCAGCAGCGGCGCTTGGCTGGGCATCTATGACGGGTCCGGTGATGAAGGCATCGAGATTATCACCGAGCTGTAACTGGAAGTTGCGGTGGCTGGAAAAATAGTTAGCCAAGCATCGATCTTCCACATCGCACCGTTTTTTTGTGGCGAGGGGATTTATCCCTTTGTGGGAGCAAGGCTTGCCCGCGATGGACGCGACTCGATTTCAGAAAGACCGCATTGCCTGTATCGCGGGCAAGCCTTGCTCCCACACAGCCTGCTCCCACACAGCCTGCTCCCACACAGCCTTGCTCCCGCACAGCCTTGCTCCCACACATCCCTTCGCCTCAGCCAGCCCTGAGACAACCTGTCACGCGACAAACGACCACGCCGTTCATCGACGAGAATGCGGCTACTCTTTGAACATTGCTTGATCCAGGTCAATACCTCTCGAGGCGTTGGGCTGGTGGCCATCCGGCCAGAGTCCTGCGTTGTGACGGTTATAAAAAGAACGATTTGAAAAGCATCGCACTCCATATCCTGGAGGCTGGTGCAAGCCCCGCCCGCAGCCGGTTTTACCTGACAGAGGAAGACTTATGTTCGGTTTGGAGGCGCTCGATCTCGCCCGAATCCAGTTCGCGTTCACCATCTCGTTCCACATCCTGTTCCCGGCCATCACCATTGGCCTGGCGAGTTACCTGGCGGTACTCGAAGGCTTGTGGCTCAAGACCCGCGATGACACCTACCGCGACCTGTACCACTTCTGGTCGAAGATATTTGCCGTCAACTTCGGCATGGGGGTGGTGTCCGGGTTGGTCATGGCCTATCAGTTCGGGACCAACTGGAGTCGTTTCTCGGACTTCGCCGGTGCGGTGACCGGGCCGTTGCTGACCTACGAGGTGCTCACGGCGTTCTTCCTCGAGGCGGGTTTCCTGGGCGTGATGCTGTTCGGCTGGAATCGCGTCGGCCGCGGGCTGCATTTCTTTTCCACGGTCATGGTGGCGATCGGCACCCTGATCTCGACCTTCTGGATCCTGTCCTCCAACAGTTGGATGCAAACCCCCCAGGGTTACGAAATCATTGATGGCCGGGTGATCCCGGTGGATTGGCTGGCGGTGGTGTTCAACCCCTCCTTCCCTTATCGATTGCTGCACATGTCCACCGCAGCGTTCGTCGCCACGGCGTTCTTCGTCGGCTCGTCGGCGGCCTGGCATTTGCTGCGCGGCCGTGACAACCCGGCCATTCGCCGGATGCTGTCGATGGCGATGTGGATGGCCTTGCTGGTGGCGCCGATACAGGCGGTCATCGGCGACTTCCATGGCCTGAACACCCTCAAGCATCAACCGGCGAAAATCGCCGCCATCGAAGGCCACTGGGAAAACGTCGGCAATGAACCGACCCCGCTGATCCTGTTCGGCTGGCCCGACATGAAGGCGGAAAAAACCAAATACGCCGTGGAAATTCCTTACCTGGGAAGCTTGATCCTGACCCACAGCCTGGACAAGCAGGTGCCGGCCCTCAAGGAGTTCCCGCCTGAGGACCGACCGAACTCGACCATCGTGTTCTGGTCGTTCCGGGTCATGGTCGGCCTTGGGCTGCTGATGATTTTCACCGGCCTGTGCAGCCTGTGGCTGCGCCGCAACGATCGGATCTATCAATCCCGGCCGTTCCTCTACATGGTGCTGTGGATGGGGCCGTCCGGGCTGATCGCGATCCTGGCTGGCTGGTTTACCACGGAGATCGGCCGCCAGCCCTGGGTGGTCTATGGCCTGATGCGCACGGCCGATGCTTCGTCCGGCCACAGCTTCGCCCAGATGAGCATCACCCTGGTGCTGTTCGTCGTGGTGTATTTCGCGCTGTTCGGTGCGGGCCTGAGCTACATGATGCGCCTGGTGCGCAAGGGGCCGGAGGCCCACGAAACCGAGCCGAGCGATGGTGGCCCGGGCCAGAAACGCACGCCGGCCCGGCCATTGTCGGCCGCCGATGACGGCGACGATGTGGACCACAACGACCGCTCGAACAAGGGGAATTGAGTCATGGGTATTGATCTTCCGCTGATCTGGGCCGTGGTCATCATCTTCGGCATCATGATGTACGTGATCATGGACGGCTTCGACCTGGGGATCGGCATTCTCTTCCCCTTCGTCAAGGGCGAGCGCGACCGCGACGTGATGATGAACACTGTGGCCCCGGTCTGGGACGGTAACGAAACCTGGCTGGTGCTGGGCGGTGCCGGGTTGTTCGGAGCGTTTCCGCTGGCCTACTCGGTGGTGCTTTCGGCGCTGTACCTGCCGTTGATCCTGATGCTCATCGGCTTGATCTTCCGCGGCGTGGCCTTCGAGTTCCGCTTCAAGGCCAAGGCTGAGAAGCGTCACCTCTGGGACAAGGCATTCATTGGCGGTTCGCTGACGGCCACCTTCTTCCAGGGTGTGGCGCTGGGGGCGTTCATCGACGGCTTCGAGGTGGTCAATCGCCAGTTCGCCGGCGGCTCCCTGGACTGGTTCACGCCATTCACGATGTTCTGTGGCCTGGCGTTGATCGCGGCCTACGCGTTGCTCGGCTGCACCTGGCTGATCATGAAGACCGAGGGCAAGTTGCAAGAGCAGATGCATGACCTGGCCCGGCCGCTGGCGTTCGTGGTGCTGGCGGTGATCGGTATTGTCAGCATCTGGACGCCGCTGGCCCATGCGGACATCGCGGCCCGCTGGTTCACCCTGCCGAACCTGTTCTGGTTCCTGCCGGTGCCGATCCTGGTGCTGGTGACGATGTACGGCTTGTTCCGCGCGGTGGCGCGCAATGCCAACTACACGCCCTTCATCCTGACCCTGGTGCTGATCTTCCTCGGCTACAGCGGCTTGGGCATCAGCCTGTGGCCGAACATCGTGCCGCCGTCCATCTCGATCTGGGACGCCTCGTCACCGCCCCAGAGCCAGGGTTTCATGCTGGTCGGCACGCTGTTCATCATTCCGTTGATCCTGGTGTACACCTTCTGGAGCTACTACGTGTTCCGCGGCAAGGTGACCCACGACGATGGTTACCATTGAGGGCGTCGAGCATGGCCAAACCTGACTTGAAAGACATCGAGGCTGCCGAACGCAAGCCTCTCTGGCAGCGACTCGGCTGGCTGGTGACGATCTGGACCGGCAGTGTGCTGGCGCTGTTCATCGTCGCCAGCCTGATGCGGATGTTCATGAATGCCGCGGGCCTGACCACTCACTGATGTCCCTGTGGGAGCGAGCTTGCTCGCGATGAGGACACTGCGGTCTCGCAGGAGCCGAGGTGCTTGCATCGCGAGCCAGCTTTGCTCCCACAGACGATTTATTTGCGGGCTTTGAGGATCACGAATTTCGGCGTGGCGGCCACTTGCTCGACACCGCGGAACAACCGCGTCAGTTTGCTGTGGTAACCCAGGTGCCGGTTGCCGACGATGTACAGCGCGCCGCCCACCACCAGCGCTTCGCGAGCCTGCTGGAACATCCGCCAGGCGAGGAAATCGCCCACCACTTGCTGCTGGTGGAAGGGTGGATTGCACAGCACCACATCCAGTGACTGCGCCTCTTGTCCGGCCAGGCCATCACCGGCCCGCAGGGTCACTTCGCGTTCGCCCAGGGCTGCACGCCAATTCTCGGCGGCCGATTGCACGGCCATGTACGACTCGTCCACCAGGGTGTAATGGGCCTCGGGGTTTTGCAGGGCGCTGGCGATGGCCAGCACGCCGTTGCCGCACCCCAGGTCCGCGACCCGGGCCGTCCCGAGGTTTTTCGGCAGATGTGGCAGGAACGCACGGGTGCCGATGTCCAGGCCTTCGCGGCAGAACACGTTGGCGTGGTTGAGCAGCTCGATCTTTGGCTCGTCCAACCAGTAACGCGTGGGGTAGGGCGATACGATCGGCGCACTGCCTTGTGAAGAGCCGGGTTGTGGCGTGGCAATCAACAGCCGCGCTTTTTTCACCGCCAGGGAGGCCTGCACCGGGCCGATATACCGCTCCAACAAATCGCCAGCGGCCCGGGGCAGGTGCTTGATCATGGCCCCGGCAATCACCTGGGCGCCTGGCGCCAGTTGGCCTTGCAGGCGAATCAGCTGTTCCTCCAGCAAGGCCAGGGTTTTCGGTACTTTGATCAGGACGCGATCGAACGGGCCGGTCAGTGGCTCGCTGGCGGGCAGCGTCGGCACTGCATCGAAGGATCGGCCATTGCGCACCAGGTTTTTCTCCAGCGCCTGCAACGCCAGGAAGGAGTCACCGCTGCTGGTCACCAGGACGTTGTCCGCCAGACTGGCCGCCAGGGCGCCGAAGCCGTCATTGAGTACCAGGACCCGAGTCTGTGCGCTCGGCTGTTGTTCGGCCAGGTACGCGAGCAGGTACTCGTCGGCCGCATCGAAGGCTTGCAGTGGTTCGTTCTGCTGTTCGGGTTGGCGGATCAGGTCGAGTTGGGCGAAGGGGCTGTCGAGCAGGGGCATGGCTGGGGACTCTGGAGATCAACGAATGTCCCGCTGCCTGGAGGTAGGTGTCTGTGCGTGCGGGACCTCCTGAATGAACGGCGTCGCGTGCAAGAAGCGGCATCATCCAAGTGGAACCGTAAATGGTACGTTTTTTTGTTGCACATTACTCGTGGGTTTTTCAGCTCGACAGTGTCGTGCCACGGGTCAGATCACATGGATCTGGGCGGCTTTAGCCACCGCTGAAATCTTATTGCTGACGTTCAGTTTTCGCATGCAACTGCACACATGGAAATTCACGGTTCGTTCGGAAAGACAAAGGATCCTGCCCACTTCCGACGCCGTCTTGCCTTCGGCTGACCACCTCAATACTTCGATCTCTCTGGGTGACAAGTGACATTTTGGCTGGACTGCGAGGGCGTCCGCCAGTTTTTTGCTGGCAAGCGCATGCAGCTTTTGACTGGCGAAGATGGCGTAGCCGAGATTTGCATAGTGCTCCTCGATATCGATGGGACAGTGGGTTCGTGCAAGGCTGAACAGGCTGGACTGTGCCCCTTGTTCGTCATGAACGGCCTGGGTCCAGCCGTACTTGAGTCCTTGTCGATTAAGTTCTCGCCATAACTTAGGGGCCTGAGCGAAAACATTCTCATCCCACATGATCGGAAGTGGTGATTGATTGCAATGTGCTACTAGTGGGTCGTTCGATGCGTAACCGTTTTGTTCATAAAGCCGATCCCATCCATAAGGGTAATTATTCAGGTTCACCTTACTGGTGTGTTTGTTGGGACTTCCGAGATAGGTTGCAAATGCACAGTATTCAAATCCTTGATTGTTAAAGAAATTCACTACCAGACGATAGGCCGTCTGCAGGTCTTTTTCACAGGATAACTTCCTCAGCAACAAGTCCTTCCACCTGTCCATCGCTTTCTCCTGGGTTTGATTCGTCCATGCGGATCCAATCCCTGATGCGAATTTTTAGTGTAGGACTTTTCCTAACTTGTAGTGAGATTTTTTTAACTAGCTTACAAAATTGTAATGCATTAGTTCTGTAGATTGATTTCTTTTACAGTGTTCTAACTTTGTACAGTTTTGGTAAAGGTTTAAATGGGATGAGTGCAACTAAAGTGCTATTACTTGCCCGTCGGTGGTGAAACGGTTCACTTTGCGGGACACTGTATGTCTTGTCCCATAGGAGTGGCTCATGACCGACAGCGCAGAGAAGTTCACCCGCCAAACCCTGCTCGATGTCCAGCCGTTGACGCCTCATCTGTTTACGTTGCGCACGACCCGGGATCGCGGCTTTCGCTTTCGGGCGGGTCAGTTTGCCCGGCTGGGGGTCGTCAAGGCGGACGGAACCACCGTCTGGCGGGCGTATTCCATGGTGTCTTCGCCGTTCGACGAGTTCCTCGAATTCTTTTCCATCGTGGTTCCCGATGGCGAGTTCACCAGTGAGCTCAGCCGTCTGCAGCCGGGTGACGCACTGTTGGTGGATCGCCAGGCTTTCGGCTACCTGACGCTGGATCGCTTTGTCGATGGTCGGGATTTGTGGCTGCTGTCTACCGGAACGGGTGTGGCGCCGTTTCTTTCGATCCTCCAGGATTTTGAGGTCTGGGAAAAATTCGAGCGGATCATCCTGGTCTACAGCGTGCGCGAGGCGCAGGAGCTGGCGTATCAGGCGCTGATCAAGGAACTGCCCCAGCGCGACTACCTGGCCGAGTACGCCCACAAGTTTCGTTTCATTGCGAGCGTCACCCGTGAGCAACATCCGGGGGCGCTCAGTGGGCGGATCACCACGCTGATCGAAAATGGCGAGCTGGAGCGGGCGGCCGGCGTAGCGCTGACGCCGGAGCATTCGCGAGTGATGCTGTGCGGCAATCCGCAAATGATCGATGACACACGCAAGTTGCTCAAGGCCAGGGGGCTGCAACTGAGCCTGACTCGTCGGCCGGGCCAGGTGGCGGTGGAAAACTACTGGTAGGTTGTGGCGAGGGGATAAATCCCCTCGCCACAGGAGGGGTCAGTGACTGACTGCCTCAGGGCCGCTCGTTCTGGGTCTTGAGCAGGTCGCGAATTTCGGTGAGCAGCAGTTCTTCCTTGGTCGGAACCGGTGGGGCGCTAGGAGCCACGGCTTCTTCACGCTTGAGGCGGTTGATGGCCTTGACGCCCATGAAAATGGCGAACGCCACGATGATGAAGTCGATGGTGCTCTGGATGAATTTACCGTAGGCCAGCATAACGGCAGGCGCCTCACCCTGGGCGGCCTTGAGGGTGATGGCCAGGTCACTGAAGTCCACTCCACCAATCAGCAGGCCGATCGGAGGCATGACCACGTCGCCAACGAATGACGAAACGATTTTGCCGAAAGCGGCACCGATGATGATCCCGACGGCCATGTCGACGACATTGCCTTTGACCGCGAAGGCCTTGAACTCGCTTAGCACGCCCATGAGTTATTCCTTGTGACAGATTAAAGATGAGTGGCAGTGTAAGTCAGCCCGACGAGTCTTGCTCGAAACGCCTGCTTACAAAGCTTCAATTATCGACCCGGTCCCGGGTGAAAAGTTTTCAAAGTGCCATCAATCGCGCGTGATACGCGGTTTCAGCCTGGTGCCCCACAACGTTTTTTCTATCGACACGGTACGGCATTTCTATTTAGGTTTTCCTTTTCCGAGCACTAGCCTCTGGATGGCGCACATGGATGCGCTCTATAACATCAGAGGAACACGCCTATGAACACTTCCCTTGGCCACGGGGCTTATTCCCATCGCCGCGCTTTTTTTGTGCTGACCGCGAGCCTTTTGTCCTTGTCTGTCAACGCGGCCACCCTGACCCGGGACAACGGTGCGGCTGTCGGCGACAACCAGAACTCGCAAACGGCTGGCCCCAACGGCCCGACCCTGCTGCAAGACGTGCAGTTGATCCAGAAGCTCCAGCGTTTTGACCGTGAACGTATCCCCGAGCGCGTGGTGCATGCCCGTGGGACCAGCGCCCATGGCACATTCACCGTTTCCGACGACCTCAGCGACCTGACCAAGGCCAAGGTCTTTGCCGCAGGCCAGGTCACGCCGGTGTTCGTGCGTTTTTCTGCCGTGGTGCACGGCAATCATTCGCCGGAAACCCTGCGCGATCCCCGTGGTTTCGCCACGAAGTTCTACACCGCCGACGGTAATTGGGACTTGGTGGGTAACAACTTCCCGACCTTCTTCATCCGCGATGCCATCAAGTTTCCGGACATGGTCCACGCCTTCAAACCCGACCCGCGGACCAACCTGGACGATGATTCACGCCGCTTCGATTTCTTCTCCCATGTTCCAGAATCGACCCGCACCCTGACCGAGTTGTATTCCAACTCCGGGACACCGGCCAGTTACCGCGAAATGGACGGCAATGGTGTACATGCCTACAAGTTGGTTAATGCCAAGGGTGAAGTTCACTACGTGAAGTTTCATTGGAAAAGTTTGCAGGGCTTGAAAAATCTCGATCCGAAAGAAGTTGTGAAAGTTCAGGGTCAAGATTACAGCCATATGACAAATGATCTGGTGACTCATATTAATAAGGGCGACTTCCCGAAGTGGGACTTGTACGTCCAGGTACTGAACCCACAGGACCTTGCCAAGTTTGACTTCGACCCACTCGACGCGACCAAGATCTGGCCGGGCGTGCCTGAGCGAAAAGTCGGGAAAATGGTCTTGAACCGCAATCCGGCGAATGTCTTCCAGGAAACCGAGCAGGTGGCCATGGCGCCGGCCAATCTGGTGCCGGGTATCGAACCTTCCGAAGATCGTTTGCTCCAGGGACGAGTATTTTCCTACGCCGACACGCAGATGTATCGGATAGGCGCCAATGCCCTGCAATTACCGATCAACGCCCCCAAGGTGGCGGTGAACAACGGTAACCAGGACGGTGCGATGAACCCAGGCAGCACCAGCACCGGGGTGAATTATCAGCCGAGCCGCCTGACGCCGCGTGAAGAACCGCAAGCGGCACGCTATAGCCAGACCGCGCTGACCGGCAGTACCCAGCAGGCGAAGATCCAGCGTGAGCAGAACTTCAAGCAGGCCGGTGATTTGTATCGTTCGTTCAGCAAGAAAGAGCGTGATGACCTGATCGACAGCTTCGGCGGCTCTTTGGCGACCACCGATGACGAGAGCAAGCACATCATCCTGTCGTTCCTCTACAAGGCTGACCCTGAGTACGGCACTGGCGTGGCTCGTGTCGCCAAAGGCGACCTGGCTCGGGTCAAGGCCCTGGCGGAAAAACTGACTGACTGATCCACAGCCAGGCAGGTGCATGACCTGTGGGAGCAAAGCTTGCTCGCGAAACAGGCGCTGGGGTCTGAAACCAGACCGAGTTGTCTGCATCGCGGGCAAGCCTTGCTCCCACAACCATGCCCCCACAGTCATCTGCCAGAGGAGACGTCATGATGCGCAGATTTCTTTTATCGATGCTTGCGACCTGGTCAATGAGCGTACTGGCCGATCAGCCAATACCCACCGAACCGGCTGCGGTCCAGGAACAGTTGCAAAACTATTATTTCGACGCCGCTCGCCGCGGCGACGTGCCGATGCTCGAGACTTTTATCGAGGCCGGTTATTCGCTCAATACCCAGGATGAAAAGGGCTACACCGCGCTGATTCTGGCGGCTTATCACGGCCACGGCCCGGCGGTGGAACGGCTGCTGGCTGCAGGTGCCGATGCCTGTGCCCAGGATAAACGTGGCAACACGGCGCTGATGGGCGCCATTTTCAAGGGCGAAGTGCAGATTGCGCGGCGTTTGTTGTCCACCGATTGCAGCCCGGACCAACGCAACGGCGCCGGGCAGACCGCGGCGATGTATGCCGGCCTGTTCAAACGTGCCGAGTTGCTCGACGCCTTGAAGGCCAAGGGCGCCGATCTGCAGGCCCAGGACCCGTTGGGCAATACCGCGGTGGATCTGGCGAGGGGGGAAATCAGAATGCCGGTCCCGCGCTGACCGCTGCGTGGGCTATCATCGCGTTTTTTACCCGGAGTTCAGATGGCCAAGGCAAAGCGCATGTACGGCTGCACCGAGTGCGGCTCGACCTTTCCCAAATGGGCCGGCCAATGCAGCGAATGCGGGGCCTGGAACACCCTGACCGAAACCATGGTGGAAAGCGGCGGTGCGGCGGCGCCCACCGGTCGTACGGGTTGGGCCGGTCAGCAGGCGCAGATCAAGACCCTGGCCGAAGTCAGCGTCGAAGAAGTCCCGCGTTTTTCCACCGCATCCGGTGAACTGGACCGCGTGCTGGGCGGTGGCCTGGTGGACGGTTCGGTGGTGCTGATCGGCGGCGATCCGGGCATCGGAAAATCCACCATCCTGTTGCAAACCTTGTGCAGCCTCGCCACCCGCATGCCGGCGCTGTACGTCACAGGTGAAGAATCCCAACAGCAGGTCGCCATGCGCGCCCGGCGCCTGGGCTTGCCCCAGGACCAGTTGCGGGTCATGACCGAAACCTGCATCGAAACCATCATCGCCACGGCGCGCCTGGAAAAACCCAAGGTGATGGTGATCGACTCGATCCAGACCATTTTCACTGAACAGCTGCAATCTGCCCCGGGTGGCGTGTCCCAGGTGCGCGAAAGCGCGGCGCTGCTGGTGCGCTACGCCAAGCAGAGCGGCACGGCGATTTTCCTGGTGGGCCACGTCACCAAGGAAGGCGCGCTGGCGGGGCCGCGCGTGTTGGAGCACATGGTCGATACCGTGTTGTATTTCGAAGGCGAATCCGATGGCCGCCTGCGTTTGCTGCGGGCGGTGAAGAACCGCTTTGGTGCCGTGAACGAACTGGGTGTGTTCGGCATGACCGACAGAGGCTTGAAAGAAGTCTCAAACCCTTCGGCGATCTTTCTGACGCGTGCCCAGGAAGAAGTCCCCGGCAGTGTGGTCATGGCGACGTGGGAAGGCACCCGGCCGATGCTGGTCGAGGTGCAAGCGCTGGTGGACGACAGCCACCTGGCGAACCCGCGCCGGGTCACCCTGGGCCTGGATCAGAATCGGCTCGCCATGTTGCTGGCGGTGCTGCATCGACACGGTGGGATTCCGACTCACGACCAGGACGTGTTCCTCAACGTCGTGGGCGGGGTCAAGGTGCTGGAAACCGCGTCCGACTTGGCGTTGATGGCGGCGGTCATGTCCAGCCTGCGCAACCGGCCGCTGCCCCACGACCTGTTGGTGTTCGGCGAAGTGGGGTTGTCGGGCGAAGTGCGGCCGGTGCCCAGTGGCCAGGAGCGGCTCAAGGAAGCGGCCAAGCACGGTTTCAAACGCGCCATCGTGCCCAAGGGCAACGCGCCGAAGGAAGCCCCGCCGGGGTTGCAGATCATTGCCGTGACGCGCCTGGAACAGGCGTTGGATGCGTTGTTCGAATAGCGCTGGCAATTGCGCAAGGACTGTATGTGGGAGCAAAGCTTGCTCGCGATGCAAGCGACTCGATTTTGAAGGACCGCATCGCCGCCATCGCGGGCAAGCCTTGCTCCCACAGAATCCCCTCGTCACAAGGGACCGGGCTTTTCAGATCTGGATCAACGCCGCCAACTCCCGCTCCAACTCGTCATGGTCGCCCAGGTTCAGCTCTACCAGCCGGCGTAGGTGTGCGATGGAGTCCAGGTCAATGTGCTCGCAGGCGAAGCCCAAGTGACCATGGTCATCATGGGCCAACCGAACTTCCATTTTGATCTCAGCATCAGGGCTCAAATGAATATCAGCCATGAAGGGGCGTTCGATATCGCCAAGCCAGGGTGCGGGTTTCTTGATCAGCAACCCCTTGAGGGACAGATCCAGCAACTCTACCGGCCAGATGAAGGGGCCCTGGCTCAGCTCGGTCCTGGCATGGAAGTCAACTCGTACGAAGCGGCGACGTTCGCTCATTACGCATTCCCTCTGAAGATTCATTGACTATAGACCCTACTGAGGGAGCCTCGTCACCGTTCGGCAACCGACAGACGAATGTCGAGTATGGCCTTTGCCCGGGTTAGCGCTAAACTCCTGTGGCTATCTTTCTTGTCCACCCTGGCTGGAATATAAAAATGAAAAACAATAATAGCCTGCTGCGCCATCTACCCTGGCTACTGCTGGCCGTCGTAGGCGCGTGCGCCCTGGGCGTCGTGGCCTTGCGTCGAGGCGAGGCGATCAACGCCTTATGGATCGTCGTCGCAGCCGTGGCCATCTACCTGGTCGCCTACCGCTACTACAGCCTCTTCATCGCCAACAACGTGATGCAACTCGATGCGCGCCGGGCCACCCCCGCTGTGCTCAACAACGATGGCCTGGACTATGTCCCGACCAACAAACACATTCTGTTCGGTCATCACTTCGCGGCCATTGCCGGCGCGGGGCCGC
>NZ_ATLN01000079.1:0-26459 GCF_000416195.1 Pseudomonas sp. CFII68 | reverse complement strand
AGGCGCGCCAGGAGCGGTTCTGGTCGGTGGCACCTGGCGCCTCGCTGGACGACCCGCGCATCGCCCGTGCCCCGCGCCAGCGTGAGGCCTTGACGACCCTGGCCCAGCATCCCCACGGCGTGGCGCATCAATTGCTGAGCAAACTGATGCTCAGCAAGGACAGTCTCGATCTACTGCTGGCCAAGGACCTGGTGCAGGTGGAAGTGCGCAGGCACGCCCCCGGTGTCCGCCATGAACATTGGCTGGCCCAGCCGGAACTGCCGCTCAACGCCGAACAGCGGGCTGCTTGCGAAGCGATTCGCGCAGGTCTCGACAGCTATCACGCCTTTCTGCTGGCCGGCGTCACTGGCAGCGGCAAGACCGAGGTCTACCTGCAACTGATCCGCCAGACCCTGGAGGCCGGCAAGCAGGCCCTGGTGCTGATTCCGGAAATCAACCTCGGCCCACAAACCCTGGCGCGCTTCGAACAGCGCTTCAACGCCCGGATCGCCCTGGTGCACTCGGCGGTCAACGACCGCGAACGCCTGGAGGCCTGGCTCGCCGCCCGTGACGGCGAGGCCGACATCATCATCGGCACCCGTTCGGCCCTGTTCACACCGATGAAGAACCCTGGCCTGATCATCATCGACGAAGAACACGACGGCTCTTATAAACAGCAGGAAGGCCTGCGCTACCACGCCCGCGACCTGGCGCTGGTGCGCGCCCGCCAGGAAAACATTCCGATCGTCCTCGGCTCGGCCACGCCATCGCTGGAAAGCCTGCACAACGCCTACACCGGCCGCTACGGCCTGCTGCGCCTCAATGAGCGGGCCGGCGGCGCCAAGCAACCGCGCTTCCTGCGCCTGGACGTGAAAAGTCGCCCGCTGGACAGCGGCATTTCCGGGCCGATGCAGCAAGCCATCGGCCAGACCCTGGCTGCCGGGCAACAGGTCCTGGTGTTCCTCAATCGCCGCGGTTTTGCCCCGACCCTGCTGTGCCACGACTGCGGCTGGATGTCGGGCTGCGAACGTTGCGACGCACGGATGACCGTGCATCAACGCCATGGCGAGCTGCGTTGCCACCATTGCGGCCACGTCGAGCGCGTGCCAAGGCATTGCCCGCAGTGCGGCAAAGTGGACTTGCGCCCGGTCGGTGCCGGCACCGAGCGTGCCGAAGAACGGCTGGGCATCCTGTTCCCCGATTACCCGGTACTGCGGGTGGATCGCGACAGCACTTCGCGCAAGGACGCGATGAACCAGTTGTTCGCCACGATCCAGAAGGGCCAGCCGTGCATCCTGGTGGGCACGCAGATGCTCGCCAAGGGGCACCACTTCCCACGGGTCACGCTGGTGTCGATCCTCGACGCCGATGGCGGACTGTTCTCCGGTGATTTCCGCGCCAGCGAGCGCATGGCGCAGTTGATCGTCCAGGTCGCAGGCCGGGCCGGGCGGGCCGAGGAGCCGGGCAAAGTGATCATCCAGACCCACCTGGCCGATCATCCACTGTTGATCCAACTGACCGAGCAAGGTTATTTCGCCTTCGCCGAACAGGCCTTGAGCGAACGCCGCAGTGCCGGCCTGCCGCCTTTTGCCCACCTGGCGCTGTTGCGGGCCGAAGCCCACAAGCCGGGGCAGGCCGAAGGCTTTCTCGATGAGGCCTGCAGCGAGGCAGAGCGCTTGCTGGCGGAGCAGAATCTCACCGGCATCGAACTCTTGGGCCCGGTGCCGGCGCCGATGGAACGGCGGGCCGGGCGCTATCGCGCGCAGCTTTTATTACAGGCCAATGCCCGGGCACCGCTGCATCGACTGCTGAGCGCCTGGCTGCTGGTGCTGGAACAGATGCCCAGCGGGCGGGCGGTGCGCTGGTCGCTGGATGTGGATCCGGTGGATTTGTACTGACCACTGTCCCCTGTGGGAGCGGGCTTGCTCGCGAAGACGGTGGATCAGCTGCGATGATGTTGGCTGTGCCGCCGCTTTCGCGAGCAAGCCCGCTCCCACAGGGTCCGAGTACATCCTGACCATCTGGAATAGTTACTAACCGACCCGCTACAGTTGGCAAGCCCGTCTTCGCCACGGATAATGCCCAGTTTTTCCACCAGCGCATCGAAGCGCCGCCGCGCCTGCGGTTGAAAGAGAAGACCATGAAAGACACCATTCGCCAGCTCATCCAGCAAGCCATCGCCCAACTCGTCACTGAAGGTGTGTTGCCAGAAGGCCTGTCGCCGGCGATTCAGGTCGAAAACACCCGCGACAAGACCCACGGCGACTTCGCCAGCAATATCGCGATGATGCTCGCCAAGCCGGCTGGCATGAAGCCACGGGACCTGGCGGAGAAAATCATCAATGCGCTGCCGGCCGACGAGAACGTCAGCAAGGCCGACATTGCCGGGCCCGGGTTCATCAATTTCTTCCAGAACACCCAGGCCCTGGCTTCGCGCCTTGACGCGGCCCTGGCTGACGAACGCATTGGCGTGCGCAAGGCCGGCCCGTTGCAGCGCACCGTGGTCGACCTCTCGGCCCCCAACCTGGCCAAGGAAATGCACGTCGGCCACCTGCGCTCGACCATCATCGGCGACGGCGTGGCCCGGGTCCTGGAGTTTCTCGGCGACACCGTGATCCGTCAGAACCACGTGGGCGACTGGGGCACCCAGTTCGGCATGCTGATGGCCTACCTGCAGGAAAACCCAATCACCAGTGACGAGCTGTCGGACCTGGAGAACTTCTACCGCGCCGCCAAGCAACGCTTCGACGAGTCGCCCGAGTTCGCCGACCGTGCCCGGGGCCTGGTGGTCAAGCTGCAGGCCGGCGATGCCGAGTGCCTGGCACTGTGGAGCAAGTTCAAGGACATCTCCCTGTCCCACTGCCAGAAAATCTACGAGTTGCTGAACGTCAAATTGACCATGGCCGACGTGATGGGCGAAAGCGCCTACAACGACGACCTGATCAACGTGGTCAACGACCTCAAGGCCAAGGGCATGCTGGTGGAAAGCAACGGCGCCCAGTGCGTGTTCCTCGACCAGTTCAAGACCGCCGATGGCGAGCCGCTGCCGGTGATCATCGTCAAGGCCGACGGTGGCTACCTCTACGCCACCACCGACCTGGCGGCCGTGCGCTACCGCAACGGCGTGCTCAAGGCCGATCGGGTGCTGTACTTCGTCGACCAGCGCCAGGCCCTGCACTTCCAGCAAGTGTTCGAAGTCGCACGCCTGGCCGGTTTCGTGCCCCATCCAATGGAGATGGAGCACATGGGCTTCGGCACCATGAACGGCGCCGACGGCCGCCCGTTCAAGACCCGCGATGGCGGCACGGTGAAGCTGATCGACCTGCTGACCGAAGCCCAGGACCGCGCCTACACCCTGGTCAAGGGCAAGAACCCCGAGCTGGCCGAAGACGAACTGCGCAAGATCGCCAAGGTCGTGGGCATCGACGCGGTGAAATACGCCGACCTGTCCAAGCACCGCACCAGCGACTACAGCTTCAACTTCGACCTGATGCTCAATTTCGAAGGCAACACCGCGCCGTACCTGCTGTACGCCTACACCCGCGTGGCGGGGGTGTTCCGCAAGCTCGGCAAAAGCTTCAATGAAGTGGACGGCCAGATTGTGCTCGAGGCCCCTCATGAACAGGAGCTGGCGGCGAAGCTGGCGCAGTTCGGTGAAGTGTTGAATAACGTCGCCGACAAGGGCACGCCGCACACCCTGTGCGCCTACCTGTACGATGTCGCCGGCCTGTTCTCCAGCTTCTACGAGAACTGCCCGATCCTCAACGCGCAAACCCCAGAGCAAATGCAGAGCCGCCTGCGCCTCGCCGCGCTGACCGGGCGTACGCTCAAGCAAGGCCTGGAACTGCTGGGCCTGGAAACCCTGGAGCGCATGTAAGTTGGCCGCCAAGAAAAAACCTGCACCCAAGCGCGGCGCCAGTCGTTACCAGCCCCCGGCCAAACAGCCGATTCCGGGCTGGTTGTGGATGGCCATCGGCCTGACCGTCGGCGCGTTCATTGTGTTTCTGATGAAGCTGGATCCGGGCCAGGGCGATGACGTCAAGCGCGTCCGGCAAGAGCAGCAGAAAGCCACGCGCATCGCCGAGGCCAACAAGACCCCGCCAAGCCCGACGCAACCGGTGAAGCCGAAGTACGACTTCTACACCTTGCTGCCGGAATCGGAAGTCATCGTGCCGCCCGAGGCCGTGCCGGAGAAAACCCTGCCGACGCCGCAAGTGCCCACCACGCCGGTGACCCCAGCCGAAGCGGCGAAGATCGACACCGCTCGCGCCCAGGCGGCCCTGGCCGGCATCACGCCGCCACCGGCCCCTCCGGTGCAGAAAGCCGCGCCGGTGACGAAGTTCTTCCTCCAGGCCGGTTCGTTCCGCAAGGAAGCCGACGCCGACAAGGTCCGGGCACAGATCATTCTGCTAGGCCAGTCCGTGTCGGTGGAGTCCGGCACCGTGAAGGACGAAACCTGGTACCGGGTACTGGTCGGGCCGTTCAGCAACCGCGAGGAACTGACCAAGGCCCAGAAGCAACTGGCTGGCAGCGGTTTCAGCAATCTGTTGTTACAACAACGCCAAAGCCGCTGATTCTAACGAAGGCATCTGTGGCTGCGGGGCTTTCGTGGCGAGGGAGCTTGCTCCCGCTGGGCCTGTAGGAGCTGTCGAGCGGAGCGAGGCTGCGATCTTTTGATCTTGATCTTTCGCTTGAGACTCAATGGTCTGGGGAAAGATCGCAGCCTCGTTGCACTCGACAGCTCCTACGTGACTCGCACCACTCGTCCCCCGCAGTTGAAAAAAACCACGCCACCCCCATATGAGTTCCATCCGGGCATTTTCGCCCCGCTGCGTGGAGACTCTCCCTTGACCACCATCGTTTCAGTCCGCCGTCATGGCAAAGTCGTCATGGGCGGCGACGGCCAGGTTTCACTGGGCAACACCGTGATGAAAGGCAACGCGAAGAAAGTCCGCCGCCTGTATCACGGCGAAGTCATCGCCGGTTTCGCCGGGGCCACTGCCGACGCCTTCACCTTGTTCGAACGTTTCGAAGGCCAGCTTGAGAAACACCAGGGCCACCTGGTCCGTGCCGCCGTGGAACTGGCCAAGGAATGGCGCACCGACCGCTCCCTGAGCCGCCTCGAAGCCATGCTCGCGGTCGCCAACAAGGACGCCTCCCTGATCATCACTGGCAACGGCGACGTCGTTGAGCCCGAAGACGGCCTGATCGCCATGGGTTCCGGCGGAGCCTACGCCCAGGCTGCGGCCAGCGCCCTGCTGAAAAAAACCGACCTGTCGGCCCGTGAGATCGTCGAGACTGCCTTGGGCATTGCCGGCGACATCTGTGTCTTCACCAACCACACCCAGACCATTGAGGAGCAGGACCTCGCGGAATAAGCCTGTCCAGGCGACCCACGCCACGGCCCATTCCTGCTTGAGGACCACCCATTATTATGTCCATGACTCCCCGCGAAATCGTCCACGAACTCAACCGCCATATCATCGGCCAGGACGATGCCAAGCGCGCCGTCGCCATCGCCCTGCGTAACCGCTGGCGCCGGATGCAACTGCCCGAAGAACTGCGCGTCGAAGTGACCCCCAAGAACATCCTGATGATCGGCCCGACCGGTGTCGGTAAAACCGAAATCGCCCGGCGCCTGGCCAAACTCGCCAACGCGCCGTTCATCAAGGTCGAAGCCACCAAGTTCACCGAAGTCGGCTATGTCGGTCGCGACGTCGAGTCGATCATCCGTGACCTGGCCGATGCCGCCATCAAGCTGCTGCGCGAACAGGAAATCACCAAGGTCCGCCACCGCGCCGAAGACGCCGCCGAAGAGCGCATCCTTGACGCCCTGCTGCCACCGGCGCGCATGGGCTTCAACGCCGACGCCGCGGCGACCCAGGACTCCAACACCCGCCAGCTGTTCCGCAAGCGCCTGCGCGAAGGCCAGCTGGACGACAAGGAAATCGAGATCGAAGTGGCCGAAATGGCCGGCGTCGATATTTCCGCGCCGCCCGGCATGGAGGAGATGACCAACCAGTTGCAGAGCCTGTTCGCCAACATGGGCAAGGGCAAGAAGAAAAACCGCAAGCTCAAAGTCAAGGAAGCGCTGAAGCTGGTGCGCGATGAGGAAGCCGGTCGCCTGGTCAACGAAGAAGAGTTGAAGGCCAAGGCGCTGGAGGCGGTCGAGCAGCATGGCATCGTGTTCATCGACGAAATCGACAAGGTCGCCAAGCGCGGCAATGTCGGCGGTGCCGATGTGTCCCGCGAAGGTGTACAACGCGACCTGCTGCCGCTGATCGAAGGCTGCACGGTCAACACCAAGCTGGGCATGGTCAAGACCGACCACATCCTGTTCATCGCTTCCGGCGCGTTCCACCTGAGCAAGCCGAGCGACCTGGTGCCGGAGCTGCAGGGTCGCCTGCCGATCCGTGTCGAACTCAAGGCGCTGACGCCCGAAGACTTCGAACGCATCCTCAGCGAGCCCCACGCGTCCCTGACCGAACAGTATTGCGCGCTGCTCAAGACCGAAGGCCTGAACATCGAGTTCACGCCAGAAGGCATCAAGCGCCTGGCCCAGATCGCCTGGCAGGTCAACGAGAAGACCGAGAACATCGGTGCCCGTCGCCTGCACACGCTGCTCGAACGCTTGCTCGAGGAAGTCTCGTTCAGCGCCGGCGACCTGGCGAGCGCCCACAACGAAGCGCCGATCCTCATCGACGCCGAGTACGTCAACAGCCACCTGGGTGAGCTGGCGCAGAACGAAGACCTGTCGCGGTATATCCTGTAAATCACTGACAGGTTTCCCGGGACCTGTGGGAGCGAGCTGTGTGGGAGCAAGGCTTGCTCGCGATCCAGGCGCTGCGGTCCTCAAGAGACCGCGGCGTTTTCATCGCGGGCAAGCCTTGCTCCCACACAGCCCGCTCCCACATGGACCGTGTCGTTTTTGCAGATCAAGGCATCCTTCAGAGACGGATCACAGGCCATGACCAAACTCCCCACCGCCATCAACCTGCACAAAGCCTCCAGGACCCTGACGCTCAAATACGCGCCGGACGAGGAGTATCACCTGCCCGCCGAATTCCTGCGGGTGCACTCGCCTTCCGCCGAGGTCCAGGGCCACGGCAAACCCATCCTGCAATACGGCAAGCTCAACGTTGCCCTGACCAAGGTCGAACCGGCCGGCCAATACGCACTGAAACTGACCTTCGACGACGGCCACGACAGCGGACTGTTCACGTGGGACTATCTCTATCAGTTGGCGGTGCGTCAGGAAGACTTGTGGAACGATTATCTTGGCGAACTCAAGGCTGCCGGGAAAACCCGCGATCCGAACGAGTCCGTCGTCAAGCTGATGCTCTAACTCAAGGGCTGGCGCTTTAGGGCGAATTTTCTAGACTCATCTGCTTGAATGCCCGCGCGGCAACGTCAATGACTGGCCTGCTTGCGAAAAAAATTAAACTCGGGTAACCAATGGAGCTGGCAAGTTACCTGCAAAGGAACCGGCGAGTTCCTGGCATACGTTTCCTCATTGGACCTCGATGCGGAATTAATGGTCACCCGAGCAGCGTACCTGGTATCGGCTGTGTGTCTTCATGGCACGATCCGGGTACTCGTCTGAAGGACAATGGAGCGTCGTAGATGAGCAACAAGAACAACGATGACCTGAAGTATCAAGCCTCGGAAAATACCCTGGGGTTGAATCCCGTCGTCGGCTTGCGCAGAAAAGATCTGCTGGCCTCTGCCCGCATGGTGCTGACCCAGGCCATCAAACAACCGCTGCACAGCGTCAAGCACGTCGCCCATTTCGGCGTCGAACTCAAGAATGTCCTGTTCGGCAAATCCGAACTGCAACCGGCCGGCGACGACCGCCGCTTCGCCGACCCGGCGTGGAGCCAGAACCCGCTCTACAAGCGCTACCTGCAAACCTACCTGGCGTGGCGCAAGGAGCTGCACGCCTGGATCGACGACAGCAACCTCTCGCCCGCGGACATCAGCCGCGGGCATTTCGTGATCAACCTGATGACCGAAGCCATGGCCCCGACCAACTCGGCGGCCAACCCGGCGGCGGTCAAGCGTTTCTTCGAAACCGGCGGCAAGAGCCTGCTGGACGGCCTATCCCACCTGGCCAAGGACCTGGTGCACAACGGCGGGATGCCGAGCCAGGTCAACATGGGCGCGTTCGAGGTCGGCAAGAGCCTGGGCGTGACCGAAGGCGCCGTGGTGTTTCGCAACGACGTGCTGGAGCTGATCCACTACCGGCCCATCACCGAGCAGGTCCACGAGCGACCGCTGCTGGTGGTGCCGCCACAGATCAACAAGTTCTACGTATTCGACCTGAGCCCGGACAAGAGCCTGGCGCGCTTCTGCCTGCGCAGCAACGTGCAGACCTTCGTCATCAGTTGGCGCAACCCCACCAAGGAGCAGCGCGAGTGGGGCCTGTCGACTTACATCGAGGCGCTCAAGGAAGCGGTGGACGTGGTCACGGCCATCACCGGCAGCAAGGACATAAACATGCTCGGCGCCTGCTCGGGCGGCATCACCTGCACCGCGCTGCTGGGCCATTACGCCGCCCTCGGCGAGAAAAAGGTCAATGCGCTGACCCTGCTGGTGAGTGTGCTCGACACCACCCTGGACACCGACGTGGCACTGTTCGTCGACGAACAGACCCTTGAGGCGGCCAAGCGTCACTCCTACCAGGCCGGTGTACTCGAAGGCCGCGACATGGCCAAGGTGTTCGCCTGGATGCGCCCCAACGACCTGATCTGGAACTACTGGGTCAACAACTACCTGTTGGGCAACGAGCCGCCCGTGTTCGACATCCTGTTCTGGAACAACGACACCACGCGGCTGCCGGCGGCGTTCCACGGCGACCTCATCGAAATGTTCAAGAACAATCCACTGATCCGTCCCAATGCACTGGAAGTGTGCGGCACGCCCATCGACCTCAAGCAGGTCACCGCCGACATCTACTCCCTGGCTGGCACCAACGACCACATCACGCCGTGGAAGTCCTGCTACAAATCGGCGCAGTTGTTTGGCGGCAAGGTGGAGTTCGTGCTGTCGAGCAGTGGCCATATCCAGAGCATCCTCAACCCGCCAGGCAACCCCAAGTCGCGCTACATGACCAGCGAGGACATGCCGACCAAGGCCGAGGACTGGCAGGAAAACTCCACCAAGCACACCGATTCCTGGTGGCTGCACTGGCAGGCCTGGCAGGCCGAGCGCTCGGGCAAACTGAAGAAAGCCCCGACCGTGCTGGGTAACAAGGCCTACCCGGCCGGTGAAGCGGCACCCGGCACCTATGTGCATGAGCGGTAATGGATGCAACTCGTCTGCTGCGGGAGTGGGCTTGCTCACGAATGCACTTCGACAGCCGACATTACTGGTGAATACAAGGCCGTCTTCGCGAGCAAGCCCGCTCCCACATTTGATCGGTTGCGAACCTGAAACTCATGTTCACAGCAGAACCCAACGTGGGAGCGGGCTTGCTCGCGAAGGCCGCGACTCGGTCTGACAAACCGAACACAGGTAAACCGAGACATGACCCACAGGGCTTGAAGCATGCCGCAACCGTACATCTTCCGTACCGTCGATCTGGATGGCCAGACCTTGCGCACCGCGGTACGTCCCGGCAAGCCTCACTTGACGCCCCTGCTGATTTTCAACGGCATCGGCGCCAACCTCGAGCTGGTGTTCCCGTTCATCCAGGCCTTGGACCCGGACCTGGAAGTCATCGCCTTTGACGTACCCGGTGTCGGCGGTTCATCGACGCCCAACCGGCCGTATCGCTTTCCTGGCCTGGCCAAACTCACCGCGCGAATGCTCGATTACCTCGACTATGGGCAGGTTAACGTGATCGGCGTGTCCTGGGGGGGCGCCCTGGCCCAGCAGTTCGCCTATGACTACCCCGAGCGCTGCAAGAAGCTGGTCCTGGCGGCCACGGCGGCCGGGGCGGTGATGGTGCCGGGCAAACCGAAGGTACTGTGGATGATGGCCAGCCCCCGGCGCTACGTTCAACCGTCCCATGTGATGCGTATCGCCCCACTGATCTACGGCGGTTCGTTCCGTCGCGACCCGAGCCTGGCGGCCAGCCATGCGGCCAAGGTTCGTTCGGCGGGCAAGCTCGGTTATTACTGGCAACTGTTCGCCGGCCTGGGCTGGACCAGCATCCACTGGCTGCACAAGATCCACCAGCCGACCCTGGTACTGGCCGGCGACGACGATCCGCTGATCCCGCTGATCAACATGCGCATGCTGGCCTGGCGCATTCCCAACGCTCAATTGCACATCATCGATGATGGCCACCTGTTCCTGATCACCCGGGCCGAGGCGGTGGCGCCGATCATCATGAAATTCCTCGAGGAAGAACGTCAGCGTGCCGTGATGCATCCGCATCCCTCGCCGCTGGGCGGCGGCTAAAACCGCCCATTAGCGCCTGGCAGGACGCCGGACCGCGCAGCGACCCGAAACAGCGACTATGTTGTCTGGTTCGGTGTGTTTGTTTTTAGCCTGATGACGAAGGAGTTGACTCATGCGCGACAAACCGGCGAAGGGTTCCATACCCGCCCCTGCCAACTTCATCAACGCACAAAGTGCGGTCACCGGCCTGCGTGGCAGGGACTTGCTGTCGACCTTGCGCAGCGTCGCCGCACACGGCTTGCGCAACCCGGTGCACAGTGCCCGGCACGCGTTGAAACTGGGCGGCCAACTGGGCCGCGTGCTGCTGGGCGAGACCCTGCACCCCACCAACCCCAACGACCCGCGTTTTGCCGATCCCACCTGGCAGCTCAATCCGTTCTACCGCCGCAGCCTGCAGGCTTACCTGAGCTGGCAGAAGCAGGTCACGAGCTGGATCGACGAAAGCACCATGAGCCAGGATGACCGCGCCCGCGCCCACTTCGCCTTCGCCCTGCTCAACGACGCCGTATCGCCGTCCAATACCTTGCTCAACCCACTGGCGGTCAAGGAACTGTTCAACTCCGGCGGTACCAGCCTGGTCCGAGGCCTCAGCCACCTGGTGGATGACCTGCTGCACAACGACGGGTTGCCGCGACAAGTCACGCCCCATGCCTTTGAAGTCGGCAAGACCCTGGCGACCACCCCTGGCGCGGTGGTGTTTCGCAACGAATTGCTCGAGCTGATCCAGTACCGGTCCATGAGCGAAAAGCAATACGCCAAACCGTTGCTGATCGTGCCGCCGCAGATCAACAAGTTCTACATTTTCGACCTGAGTCCTTCCAACAGCTTCGTCCAGTACGCCCTGAAAAACGGTTTGCAGGTCTTCATCATCAGTTGGCGCAACCCTGACGTACGCCACCGCGAATGGGGCCTGTCCAGCTACGTCGAGGCCGTGGAAGAGGCCATGAACGTCTGCCGGGCGATCACCGGTGCCCGCGAGGTCAACCTGATGGGCGCCTGCGCCGGGGGCCTGACCATCGCGGCCCTGCAAGGTCACTTGCAAGCCAAGCGCCAGTTGCGCCGGGTCGCCAGTGCCACCTACCTGGTGAGCCTGCTGGACAGCCAGATCGACAGTCCAGCCACGCTGTTCATCGACGAGCAGACTCTCGAAGCCGCCAAGCGCCGTTCCTACCAGAAAGGCATCCTCGATGGCCGCGACCTGGCCCGGGTGTTTGCCTGGATGCGCCCCAACGATCTGATCTGGACCTACTTCATCAACAACTACCTGCTGGGCAAGGAGCCACCGGCCTTCGACATCCTCTATTGGAACAACGACTGCACCCGGCTGCCGGCGGCTTACCACGGCGACCTGCTGGACTTCTTCAAGCACAACCCACTGACCCATCCCGGCGGCCTGGAAGTGTGCGGCACGCCCATCGACCTGCAGAAAGTGACGGTGGACAGCTTCAGTGTGGGCGGCATCAATGACCACATCACGCCGTGGGACGCGGTGTATCGCTCGACCCTGTTGCTCGGTGGCGAAAAACGCTTCGTGCTTTCCAACAGCGGCCATGTCCAGAGCATCCTCAACCCGCCGGGCAACCCCAAGGCCAACTTCATCGAAAGCGCAAAATTGAGCAGCGACCCACGGGCCTGGTACTACGACGCCAAGCACGTCGAAGGCAGTTGGTGGACCCCATGGCTGGGCTGGATCCAGGAACGCTCCGGTGCCCAGCACGAAACCCAGATGACCTTGGGCAATGCGAACTACCCGCCTCTGGACGCCGCTCCCGGCACCTATGTTCGCGTGCGCTGAAGGCCTTACCCCACGGCCAGGCGATTGGCCGTGGCATGACTTGATCATTAAGAAGACCGGATGAAAACCCGCGACCGCATCCTTGAATGTGCCCTGCAATTGTTCAACGAAAAGGGCGAACCGAACGTCTCCACCCTGGAAGTTGCCAACGAAATGGGCATCAGCCCGGGCAACCTCTACTACCACTTCCATGGCAAGGAACCGCTGATCCTCGGGCTGTTCGAGCGATTCCAGGGCGAACTGGCGCCGCTGCTGGACCCGCCGGCGGACGTGCAGTTGGCGCCGGAAGACTACTGGCTGTTCCTGCACTTGATCGTCGAGCGCCTGGCCCAGTACCGGTTTCTGTTCCAGGACCTGTCGAACCTGGCCGGACGCCTGCCGAAGCTGGCCAAGGGTATCCGCCAATTGCTCAATGCCCTGAAGCGCACCCTCGCCTCACTGCTGGCGCAACTCAAGGCCCAGGGATTGCTGGTCAGCGATACCCAGGCCCTGGGGCAGCTGGTGGAACAGATCACCATGACCTTGCTGTTCTCCCTGGACTACCAGCGGATCCTCGACCGCGAAGGCGAGGTTCGGCTGGTGGTCTACCAGATCATGATGCTGGTGGCCCCGCACCTGCCGCCCGCGACCAAGGTGGCGACCGAGCAACTGGCGTTGCGTTACCTGGAAGAACACGACTAACCACCGGCTGTGACAGATCCATTGTGGGAGCGAGCTTTGTGGGAGCAAAGCTTGCTCGCGATCCAGGCGCTACGGTCCTCAAGAGACCGCGGCGTTTTCATCGCGGGCAAGCCTTGCTCCCACACAGCTCGCTCCCACATTGGATTGTTGGCACTTCCAGTGCTGAGCCCGGCCACATAGCCCGGCGAAACTGGCGCCTAGTATATCGACGAAGCCCAACCGCCGTTGGGCTTCGCTCACATTTCTTACAGCAAATGCTACTCCAGGGCTTTCCAGATGTCGGTCGCGTACTCACGGATGGTCCGATCCGAAGAGAACCAGCCCATGCGCGCGGTGTTGAGCACCGCCGAACGCCACCATTGCTTGGAGTCATGCCAACGCTCTTCGACCTTGGCCTGGGCGTTCCAGTACGAGTCGAAGTCGGCGCAGACCAGGAAGCGATCGTAATCGACCAACGAGTCCACGAGCCCGGCGTAGCGCATCGGATCATCCGGCGAGAACACTCCGCCGCGAATCGCCTGCAACACATCGTTGAGCCGATGGGACGCGGCGATGTCCGGCGCGGCGCTGAACTCACCATTTTGCTTGCGGGCCTCCACCTGCTCGGCGGTCAGGCCGAAGATGAACATGTGCTCACCGCCGACGCGCTCATGCATCTCCACGTTGGCGCCGTCCATGGTGCCGATGGTCAGTGCGCCGTTGAGGCCGAACTTCATGTTGCTGGTGCCCGACGCTTCGAAACCGGCCGTGGAGATCTGCTCCGACAGGTCCGCCGCCGGGATGATGCTTTCGGCCAGGCTGACGTTGTAGTTGGGCAGGAACACCACTTTGAGCAAACCACGCACGGTCGGGTCGTTGTTCACCACCCGGGCGATGTCGTTGGTCAGCTTGATGATCAGCTTGGCCTGGTGGTAACTGGCGGCGGCCTTGCCGGCGAAGATCTTCACCCGCGGCACCCAGTCCACTTCCGGCTCGGCGCGGATCGCCTGGTACAGCGCCACGGTGTGCATCAGGTTGAGCAACTGGCGCTTGTACTCGTGGATCCGCTTGACCTGCACGTCGAACATGGCCGCCGGGTTCACGGCGATGCCCAGGCGCTCGTGGATCAGATAAGCCAGGGCCTTCTTGCTGTGCAAGCGCTGCTCGGCGAACAGTTTGCGAAACGCTGGCTTGTCGGCAAACGGCTCCAGTTCGATCAAGCGCTCCTCGGGGTTGTCGAGCACGCTCGGGCCGAGGGCGTCGACCATCATTGAGGTCAATTCGGCGTTGGCCTGGAACAGCCAGCGGCGGAAGGTGATGCCGTTGGTCTTGTTGTTGATCCGATCCGGATAGAGCTTGTGCAGCTCGGAAAACACCGTGCTGCGCATCAGTTGGGTATGCAACCCGGACACGCCGTTGACGCTGTGGGAACCGAGGAACGCCAGGTTGCCCATGCGCACCCGGCGACCGTTGTCCTCTTCGATCAGCGAAACCGAACGCAGCACATCAAAATCGTGCACGCCCTTGGCTCGCAGCGAATCGATGTGCTGGGCGTTGATCAGGTAGATGATCTGCATGTGCCGGGGCAACATGCGCTCCATCAGCCCCACCGGCCAGGTTTCCAGGGCTTCGGGCAGCAACGTGTGGTTGGTGTAGGACAGCGTGTCCTGGGTGATCTGCCAGGCCGCGTCCCAAGCCACGTCGTAGACGTCCACCAGTTGTCGCATCAGCTCGGCCACGGCAATGGACGGGTGAGTGTCGTTGAGCTGGATCGCGGCGTGATCGCCCAGGGTCAGCACCGAGGTGTGCATGTTGCGATGACGACGCAGCAGGTCCTGCAGCGAGGCGGCCACGAAGAAGTACTCCTGGCGCAGGCGCAGTTCCTGGCCAGCCTCGGTGCTGTCGGCCGGGTACAGCACGCGGGAAATACTTTCGGCCCGGGCCACTTCGGCTACCGCGCCCAGGTGGTCGCCAGCGTTGAAGCGCTCCAGGTGCAGGTCTTCCACGGCGCGGGCACGCCACAGGCGCAGGGTGTTGACGCTGGCACCGCGCCAGCCCACCACGGGTGTGTCATAGGCGATGGCCCGCACGGTTTCGGCCGGGGACCAGACTTGCCGGGTTTTACCCGCCTCATCGGTCACGGTCTCGACGCCACCGCCAAAGCCGATCGGGTAGACCACCTCCGGCCGCTCGAACTCCCACGGGTTGCCGAAATCCAGCCAGTGTTCGGTCTGCTCCTGCTGCCAGCCGTCGACGATCGCCTGGCGGAACAGGCCGTGTTCATAACGGATGCCGTAGCCATGGCCGGCAATACCCAGGGTCGACATGCTTTCCATGAAACATGCGGCCAAGCGGCCAAGGCCACCGTTGCCCAACGCCGCATCCGGCTCGAGCAGACGGATGCGCTCCAGGTCCACGCCCAGCTCGGTCAGGGCTTCGCGGGCGGTATCCAGCAGGCCGAGGTTGCTCAGGCTGTCGTAGAGCAAGCGACCGATGAGAAATTCCAGGGAGAGGTAATAGACGCGCTTCTGGCCCTTGCGATAGATCTGTCGCGTGTGGTCCATCCAGTGATCGACCATGTGGTCGCGGGCGGCGAGGGCAATGGCTTCGAACCAGTCGTGATCAAACGCATGATCCGGGTCCTTGCCGACGGCATAAGTGAGTTTGGTCAACACGGCGTCGCGAAATGCGGCAACTTCAGCTTCGCGAACAAGTGGTTCTTGAGTCATCGATAAGACCTCGAACGAGCATGGAATTGTCTGAGCCTAGACGGTCTGACAGACGGTACAGGCTCTTGGTTCGGTGGATTTCCCCGAGTGTCGGAGAATCATCGCCATGGAATTGCCGGATGGTCGAATGAATGCAGGGGCCGTGCCGATCCGGGCAGGTTTGGCCGGGATGAAAAAAAACTGGCGGATGGTCGTTCAAAATTTCACCAGTCCCGGTATGATCGCGCGCCCTGATGCATGCTGGTAAACCGTGATGATGAAGCCCAACCTGATCGCCGCCGCGGAGATCGACCGACTCGATACCTGGGCCAAGTACTCCGCCCCGATGTGCGGTTCCTGCGTGTCGAGCTGCTGCACGCTGCCGGTGGAGGTCAAGATCAAGGACCTGATCCGCATCGGCATCGTCGATGAGTTCGAACTGGGCGACCCGCCGAAGAACATCGCCAAGCGCCTGCAAAAGGAAGGGATCGTCGAGCGCTACAACCAGAAGTCGGAAATCTTCACGCTCCAGCGCATGAGCAACAACGATTGCCTTTATCTGGACCGCAAAAGCCGGTTGTGCACCATTTACGAGAAACGTCCGGACACCTGCCGCAACCATCCACGGGTCGGGCCACGTCCGGGCTATTGCGCCTACAAGCCCAAGGAAGTGGAGCGCGAGCGTAATCCACGGACGCTGGACAAATTCTGATCGACTGCTAGTTTCTGCGGCGTTTTGCAGATCGCTTTCGCGAGCAAGCCCGCTCCCACAATGGATCTACGGCGGATACAAAATCTGTGTCCACTGAAGATCCACTGTGGGAGCGGGCTTGCTCGCGAAGGGGCCCTATCAGACACCCAATAATTTCCAGGCATAAAAAAACGCCCCCGATCTCACGACCGGGGGCGTTTTTTTAGCTGCTAACTAAGTCGAAACTCAGTTGCCGCTTTTCTTGGCAGCGCGGGTACGCTCGCTTTCGCCCAGGATCTTCTTGCGAAGACGGATGGACTTCGGCGTCACTTCACACAGCTCGTCTTCCTGCACGAACTCCAGAGCTTGCTCCAGGGTGAACTTGACCGGCGGAACCAGGGCGATGGTTTCGTCTTTGCCCGAAGCACGCATGTTGTCGAGCTTCTTGCCTTTGGTTGGGTTCACGCCCAGGTCGTTGTCGCGGCTGTTCAGGCCGACGATTTGACCTTCGTAGATATCCTGGCCGTGCTCGACGAACAGCTTGCCGCGCGCTTGCAGGGTTTCCAGCGAGTAGGTCAGTGCCTTGCCGGTCGCAACCGATACCAGGACACCGTTCTGACGACCGGACATGTCGCCGGACTTCATCACGTCGTAACGATCGAAGATCGAAGTCAGGATGCCGCCACCGGAGGTCAGGGTCAGGAACTCGTTACGGAAACCGATCAGGCCACGAGCCGGGATGTTGTACTCAAGGCGCACACGGCCCTTGCCATCCGGAACCATGTTGGTCAGGTCGCCTTTACGCAGGCCCATTTGCTCCATGATCGCGCCCTGGGATTCTTCCGGCAGGTCGATGGTCACGTTTTCGTACGGTTCGTGCTTGACGCCATCAACCATGCGGATGATCACTTCAGGACGGCCCACACCCATTTCGAAGCCTTCGCGACGCATGGTTTCGATCAGTACCGAGAGGTGCAGCTCACCACGGCCGGAGACCTTGAACTTGTCGGCCGAGTCGCCTTCTTCAACGCGCAGTGCCACGTTGTAGAGCAGCTCTTTGTCCAGGCGTTCCTTGATGTTACGGCTGGTCACGAACTTGCCTTCTTTACCGCAGAATGGCGAGTCGTTGACCTGGAAGGTCATGGAAACGGTTGGCTCGTCGACGGTCAACGGCTTCATCGCTTCGACGTTCAGTGGGTCGCACAGGGTGTCGGAGATGAACAGTTGCTCGAAGCCGCTGATGCAGACGATGTCGCCGGCCGCTGCTTCTTCAACGTCGATGCGGTGCAGGCCGTGGTGACCCATCAGCTTGAGGATACGACCGTTGCGCTTCTTGCCGTCGGCGTCGATGGCAACCACCGGGGTGTTCGGCTTGATGCGACCACGGGCGATACGGCCAACACCGATAACACCCAGGAAGCTGTTGTAGTCCAGTGCCGAGATCTGCATCTGGAACGGACCGTCACGGTCGACTTTCGGTGCTGGTACGTCGTCGACGATCGACTGGTACAGCGGGGTCATGTCTTCAGCCATGGCGGTGTGGTCCAGACCGGCAATACCGTTCAGGGCCGAGGCGTAGACGACTTTGAAGTCCAGCTGTTCTTCGGTGGCACCCAGGTTGTCGAACAGATCGAAGATCTGGTCCAGGACCCAGTCCGGACGCGCGCCTGGACGGTCAACCTTGTTGATCACCACGATCGGACGCAGACCGGCTTCAAAAGCCTTCTTGGTCACGAAACGGGTTTGCGGCATAGGGCCGTCTTGAGCGTCAACCAGCAGCAGCACGGAGTCGACCATCGACATCACGCGCTCTACTTCACCACCGAAGTCGGCGTGGCCCGGGGTGTCCACGATGTTGATGTGGTAGCCATTCCAGTTGATGGCGGTGTTTTTCGCCAGGATGGTAATACCGCGCTCTTTTTCCTGGTCGTTGGAGTCCATCACGCGCTCGTCGTTGAGCTCGTTGCGCTCCAGGGTGCCGGATTGACGCAAGAGTTTGTCTACCAGGGTGGTCTTACCATGGTCAACGTGAGCAATGATGGCGATGTTGCGTAGATTTTCGATCACTTGTGTATCTCGATCAGAGGATTCGGTGTGCTGACAGGTCGTGGCAGCGATTTACGTTGAGTCCGACAAGCCGTTACAGCCTGTCGGCGGCGTCGGGGGGCCGGTGACGCAGGCCACAGGCAAACAGCCCCGGGCACTTAGCTCGGTCGATAAACGCGCACATTGGCATGCCCCTCACTGAGCAAATGGTGGGCATGCAGGCGACTCATCACGCCTTTGTCGCAATACAGCAGGTACTGGCGAGTAGGGTCCAGTTCCTTGAAACGCGCGTTCACTGCATAGAACGGCATCGTTTTTACCTCGATGCCGGCGATACTCAGCGGGTCGTCTTCAGCGTCGTCCGGGTGACGGATGTCGATGATGATCTGACCGGCCAGCGCTTCGCCGACTTCTTCAATCTGAATGTCCTGGCCCAACTCATCGATGACTCGATCGATTGGCACCAGCCTGGCGTTTTCGAGCGCACGCTCGAGCACCGCCATGTCGAATTCTTTCTCTTCGTGTTCCACCCGCCCGCGCTTGGCCGCCGTCTTCGGATTGACCGAGATGACGCCGCAGTACTCCGGCATGTGCCGGGCAAACTCGGCGGTGCCGATTTCATTGGCCTGGTCGATGATGTCCTGCTTGTGGCTGGCAATCAGCGGCCGCAAGACCAGCTTCTCGGTCACGCAGTCGATCACCGACAGGTTCGGCAACGTCTGGCTCGACACCTGGGAGATCGCCTCGCCGGTCACCAGCGCATCGATTTGCAGGCGGTCGGCAATTCGTGAAGCGGCGCGCAACATCATACGCTTCAAAATGACGCCCATATGACTGTTATCGACTTTGCCGAGAATCTCGCCCAGGACTTCTTCGAACGGCACACTCACAAATAACACGCGTTGGGAGCTGCCGTACTTCTTCCAGATGAAGTGCGCCACTTCCATCACGCCCAGTTCATGGGCACGCCCGCCGAGGTTGAAGAAGCAGAAATGGCTCATCAACCCGCGACGCATGATCTGGTAGGCGGCGACCGTGGAGTCGAAACC
The DNA here is from genome assembly GCF_000416195.1 of Pseudomonas sp. CFII68. Taxonomy (NCBI): domain Bacteria; kingdom Pseudomonadati; phylum Pseudomonadota; class Gammaproteobacteria; order Pseudomonadales; family Pseudomonadaceae; genus Pseudomonas; species Pseudomonas sp. CFII68. The sequence goes on along the minus strand of NZ_ATLN01000079.1, from coordinate 7,127 downwards.
GCCGGACATCAGCACCAGGGTCTGCTCCAGCGAACCCAGCGGATAGCCGCCAATGCTGTTGTGCTGGCTGTGGATCACGAACAGCCGCTGGTCGCGAATTTCGATGCGTACTTCGATCTGCGGGTCTTTCAGCGAAATACCGGCCGCGCCGCACTGTCGGCGCAACTGGCTGCCGACGTACTTTTCCACGTCCATCGAACTGAACGGGTGCTTGCCGGCACGCTTGCAGCGCACCGAAAAAATCTTGCCGGCCAGGGCATCACCATAATGGAGCATGCACTTGGCGAGGATGTCGTCGAAATCCCCCAGCGGGTATTCATCGACTTGCAGGAAATGCGCGATGCCCGGCATGCAGCTCAGGCGCTCGGTCATTTCCTTCAGGACCTTGGGTTCGCTGACACGGGTTTCCAGCTCGAGGTTGTCCCACACGCCATTCACCACCACGGCCGGGTCCAGGTCTCGGAGCACGGCACGGATGTTCTTGGCCAACTGGCGGATGAAACGCATCCGTACCGGGCGGCTCTTGATGGTGATCTCGGGGAAGACTTTTACGATTAGTTTCATGAAAACAGCGCGCGAACGGCCAGCCGAAAAAGGGGGGCGCGGATTATAGCGGAAATTGCTCAAGGTTTAACCAGTTTATGTGCAGATGGTTTTACACGCACCAAAACAGGTCATTATCGATTGACGGCGCCACATTGCAGTGCGTTATTGTCTGACAATCTTTGATTTACGCCTTTAAAAGCGTGGATTTGGTGCAAAAAAACCCATGGCGGGGCACTGGCATGCAATTTGCTCCCTTGTGAGGCAGGTTGCCTTGGCAGAGTATTCGCGCCGGCATCACCCATATCTAAGGGCACTCCACTACCCGCCCGAAGCCACCCGGAGGACATATGTCGAAGTCGGTTCAACTCATCAAAGATCATGACGTCAAGTGGATTGATCTGCGCTTCACTGACACCAAAGGTACTCAACATCACGTGACCATGCCGGCCCGTGATGCGCTGGACGACGAATTCTTTGAAATCGGCAAAATGTTCGACGGTTCCTCCATCTCCGGCTGGAAAGGCATCGAAGCCTCCGACATGATCCTGATGCCGGACGACGAAACTGCCGTCCTGGACCCGTTCACCGAAGAGCCGACCCTGATCCTGGTCTGCGACATCATCGAACCTTCGACCATGCAAGGCTATGACCGCGACCCACGCGCCATCGCCCACCGCGCCGAGGAATACCTGAAGTCCACCGGTATCGGCGACACCGCTTTCTTCGGTCCTGAGCCTGAGTTCTTCATTTTCGACGAAGTCAAATTCAAGTCCGATATCTCCGGCTCCATGTTCAAGATCTTCTCCGAACAAGGTTCGTGGATGTCCGACCAGGACGTGGAAGGCGGCAACAAAGGCCACCGTCCAGGCGTCAAAGGCGGCTACTTCCCGGTTCCACCGTTCGACCACGACCACGAAATCCGTACCTCCATGTGCAACGCACTGGAAGAAATGGGCCAGACCGTGGAAGTTCACCACCACGAAGTGGCAACTGCCGGCCAGAACGAAATCGGCGTGAAATTCAACACGCTGGTCAAGAAGGCTGACGAAGTCCAGACCCTGAAGTACTGCGTACACAACGTTGCTGACGCCTACGGCCGCACCGCGACCTTCATGCCGAAGCCTCTGTACGGCGACAACGGTTCGGGCATGCACGTTCACATGTCGATCTCCAAGGACGGCAAGAACACCTTCGCAGGCGAAGGCTATGCTGGCCTGTCGGACACCGCCCTCTACTTCATCGGCGGTATCATCAAGCACGGTAAGGCCCTGAACGGCTTCACCAACCCGTCGACCAACTCCTACAAGCGTCTGGTACCTGGCTTCGAAGCCCCGGTCATGCTGGCCTACTCGGCTCGCAACCGTTCCGCCTCGATCCGTATTCCTTACGTGAACAGCCCTAAAGCCCGCCGTATCGAAGCGCGCTTCCCGGATCCGGCTGCCAACCCGTACCTGGCCTTCGCTGCACTGATGATGGCCGGTCTGGACGGTATCCAGAACAAGATCCACCCTGGCGACGCCGCTGACAAAAACCTGTATGACCTGCCGCCTGAAGAGGCCAAGGAAATTCCACAGGTGTGTGGCAGCTTGAAAGAAGCCCTGGAAGAGCTGGACAAGGGCCGTGCCTTCCTGACCAAGGGCGGCGTATTCAGCGATGACTTCATCGACGCTTACATCGCACTGAAAAGCGAAGAAGAAATCAAGGTTCGTACCTTCGTACACCCACTGGAATATGAGCTGTACTACAGCTGCTAATCCAGTAAGCGCCGCCACGCACGGCGTGCAATAAAGAAAGGCCTCCTTCGGGAGGCCTTTTTTATGGGCGCCAGTTACGTGCATGATGCCCCGTCGCCCCCCCCATAGAAGACGAGACTGTCCATGACTTTGCGCTTCAAACTCTGCCTTGCCCTGTCAGCCGCGCTGCTGGCCACCACCGCCGAAGCCGCCTCGACTTACGCCCCCGAGGCCCTGACTCCGCTGCTTAACGCCATTGGAGAACGCCTGGCCCTCGCCGATCAAGTGGCCCTGAGCAAATGGGACAGCCATAAACCGGTAGAAGACCGTCAGCGCGAGCGTGAAGTCATTGCCGCGGCTGTCGCCCAGGCGCCGGCCTACAAGCTGAGTGGCGAAACCGTGGAAGCGTTTTTCGCCGCCCAGATAGAAGCCAACAAAATGGTGCAGTACATCAACTTGTCCGACTGGGCCCAGGAAGGTAAGGCCCCGGACCTCCCGCGCCCGGACCTGGTGGGACAGATCCGCCCGCAACTCGACCGGTTGCAAAAACGCCTGCTGCAACAACTGGCCGACTTCGCCCCCTACCGCACCGACCCGCAATGCCCGCAATGGCTGGCCCGAGCCACCCACCACAACAAGCAACACCCGGTGCACCGCCTCGCCCTGATCCGAGCGACCGGAGAGCTGTGTACCTCCACAAAAGCTTAAGACAGCCTACCTCCCCTTGTGGGAGCGGGCTTGCTCGCGAATGCGGTGTGTCGGACACACAGATGTCGACTGATACACCGCTTTCGCGAGCAAGCCCGCTCCCACAGGAGGCGCATGCAACACAACAACTTGGGCCAACCATCCGCCCTGGCCTATGCTGCACCCATCACTTTTCGTTTTCGGTCGATTTTCCATGGGTCGCGGCTTTTCAATCATCCTGTTGTTGCTGCTGGCACTGCCCGCCGCCGCGCAGATCTACAAGTACACCGACGCCGACGGCAACACCGCCTACAGCAACCAGCCGCCCCAAGGCGTACCGGCCCAGACGGTGGAGTTGCCGCCGCTCAACAGTATCGAACGCCAATCCCCGGCCAGCCCGGACACACCGCCAGCCCCCGCCAACAGCGACGAGCCGCGCAATGCCTACGAGGCACTGGAACTGACCGACATCCCCACCGAAGAAGCCCTGCGCGCCAACAACGGCACCTTCACCGTTGGCGTGCGGGCGCAACCGCGCCTGCGCAGCCCTCACCTGTTCCGGCTGCTGCTGGACGGCCAACCCTATGGCCAGCCGACCAACGTACCGCGCCTGCAATTGGTGAACATCGATCGGGGCGAGCACAGCCTGGCGGTGCAAGTCATCGACGGGGACACCCTCGTGCAACAAAGCGAAACCGTCACGTTCACCGTGCAGCGGGTGCACCAGCCATGATCCGCTGGCTGCTCGCGCTTAGCCTGGCACTGGCGGCGCTGCCTGGGGTGGCGCAGGTCTACACCTACATCGATGCCCAGGGTAATCGCGTCTTCACCGATCAGCCGCGCCCCGGCAATGCGAAAAAAGTCCAACTGCCACCCGGCAACCGGATGCCAACGCCCCCGGGCACAACAACGGCACCCACCGCCGAAACCCGGCCCGAGCCGCTGTTTCATTACGAAATGCTCCGACTGTTGATACCCGAGCCGGACGCGACGATACGCAGCACCGCAGGCGAACTGATCGTCAGCGTCACCAGCGAACCCGGCCTGAAAAAAGGTCACCGCTACCGCCTGCTGCTCGACGGCCAGCCGACGGGGGCGCCGGGGCCGAGCCCGGTGTTTGCCTTGAGCAACATCGATCGAGGCACCCATCACCTGGCGGTAGAAATCCTCGATGAGCAGGACCGCATCGTCGAACGCACCGCCAACCAGCCCTTCCATATGCAACGCATGTCCCTGGCGCAAAAGCGCCGCATCAAGCCCTGCACCACGACCGACTACGGTCAACGCCCCGAATGCCCCCTCGCCGAAAAGCCTGAAGAAGAAAAAAGCAGCATCCTGCCGTTCTTCTGACGTCACTCAGGACTGCGCACTATATTGGTGCAATGCATTGCACACTACTCAGATCCCAAACCCATTTTGGTTCGAAAGTACCCGTAAAAGCTGGCTGAATGCCACGCAACCGGGCGAAAAACACCTTTTTGAGGCTCTAAACGCTTCTTTTCGGAGCCTTGGTTTGTTTTTTGCATTTTCCTTGTAACAGCGCATTAATCGCGCGCGCAATTTGGGACCGGTCCCGAGTTGCTACGCTCCAAAAGAGGTCCTGATGACCATTAGCGACGCACTACACCGCTTGCTGCTCGACAACCTCACCACCGCGACCATCCTGCTCGACGCCGAACTGCGCCTCGAGTACATGAACCCGGCGGCGGAGATGCTCCTGGCCGTCAGTGGCCAGCGCAGCCACGGGCAGTTCATCAGCGAGTTGTTCACCGAATCCACCGAAGCGCTCAACTCCTTGCGCCAGGCGGTGGAACAGGCCCATCCGTTCACCAAGCGCGAAGCGATGCTCACCGCGCTGACCGGCCAGACCCTGACCGTGGACTACGCGGTTACGCCGATCCTGAACAACGGCGCCACCCTGCTGCTGCTGGAAGTCCACCCGCGTGATCGCCTGCTGCGCATCACCAAGGAAGAAGCGCAATTGTCCAAGCAGGAAACCAGCAAGATGCTGGTGCGCGGCCTGGCCCACGAGATCAAGAACCCCCTCGGCGGGATTCGTGGCGCGGCGCAGTTGCTCGCCCGCGAACTGCCGGAAGAAAGCCTCAAGGACTACACCAACGTCATCATCGAGGAAGCCGACCGCCTGCGGAACCTGGTGGACCGCATGCTCGGCTCGAACAAGCTGCCATCGCTGGCGATGTGCAACGTGCATGAGGTGCTGGAGCGCGTCAGCAGCCTGGTGGAAGCGGAAAGCCAGGGTTGCATCACGCTGGTGCGCGACTACGACCCGAGCATCCCCGATGTCCTGATCGACCGCGAGCAGATGATCCAGGCCGTGCTGAACATCGTGCGCAACGCGATGCAAGCCATCAGCAGCCAGAACGAGCTGCGCCTGGGTCGCATCAGCCTGCGTACCCGCGCCATGCGCCAGTTCACCATCGGCCACGTGCGCCATCGCCTGGTGACCAAGATCGAAATCATCGACAACGGCCCGGGCATCCCTGCCGAGCTGCAGGAAACCATCTTTTTCCCCATGGTCAGCGGCCGTCCGGACGGTACCGGGCTGGGCCTGGCCATTACCCAGAACATCATCAGTCAGCATCAGGGCTTGATCGAGTGTGAAAGCCACCCCGGCCACACCACCTTCTCGATCTTCCTGCCACTGGAACAAGGAGCCACATCGACATGAGCCGTAGTGAAACCGTGTGGATCGTCGATGACGACCGTTCTATCCGTTGGGTCCTGGAAAAAGCCTTGCAACAGGAAGGCATGACCACCCAGAGCTTCGACAGCGCCGATGGGGTGATGAGTCGCCTGGCGCGTCAGCAACCGGACGTCATCATCTCCGACATCCGCATGCCTGGCGCCAGCGGCCTGGACCTGCTGGCGCGGATTCGCGAACAGCATCCGCGGCTGCCGGTGATCATCATGACCGCCCATTCCGACCTGGACAGCGCCGTGGCGTCCTACCAGGGCGGCGCTTTCGAATACCTGCCCAAGCCATTCGACGTCGATGAAGCCGTGTCGCTGGTCAAGCGCGCCAATCAACATGCCCAGGAACAACAGGGCATGGAAGAGGTGCCGGCCCTGGCCCGTACCCCGGAAATCATCGGCGAAGCGCCGGCGATGCAGGAAGTGTTTCGCGCCATCGGGCGCCTGAGCCACTCCAACATCACCGTGCTGATCAACGGCGAGTCGGGCACCGGTAAAGAACTGGTGGCCCACGCCCTGCACCGTCACAGTCCACGGGCGGCGTCGCCGTTCATCGCGCTGAACATGGCGGCGATTCCCAAGGACCTGATGGAGTCCGAGCTGTTCGGCCACGAAAAAGGGGCATTCACCGGCGCCGCCAACCTGCGGCGCGGGCGCTTCGAGCAAGCCGACGGCGGCACGTTGTTCCTCGATGAAATCGGCGACATGCCGGCCGACACCCAGACCCGCTTGCTGCGCGTACTGGCCGATGGCGAGTTCTATCGGGTCGGCGGGCATACGCCGGTCAAGGTGGACGTGCGCATCATCGCCGCCACCCACCAGAATCTGGAAACCCTGGTTCACGCCGGCAAATTCCGTGAGGACTTGTTCCACCGCTTGAACGTGATCCGCATTCATATCCCGCGCCTGGCGGATCGTCGCGAAGACATCCCGACCCTGGCCCGGCACTTCCTCAGCCGCGCGGCCCAGGAACTGGCGGTCGAGCCCAAGCTGCTCAAGAGCGAAACCGAGGAATACCTCAAGAACCTGCCGTGGCCGGGCAACGTGCGTCAGCTGGAGAACACCTGCCGCTGGATCACGGTGATGGCTTCGGGCCGCGAAGTGCACATCAGCGACCTGCCGCCGGAGCTGTTGAGCCTGCCGCAGGATTCAGCCCCGGTGACCAACTGGGAGCAAGCCCTGCGCCAGTGGGCTGATCAGGCCCTGGCCCGTGGCCAGTCGAGCCTGCTGGACAGCGCCGTGCCCAGCTTCGAGCGGATCATGATCGAGACCGCCCTCAAGCACACCGCCGGTCGCCGCCGCGACGCCGCCGTGCTGCTGGGTTGGGGCCGCAATACCTTGACCCGCAAGATCAAGGAATTGGGGATGAAGGTTGACGGTGGGGATGATGATGACGGGGATGAGGGCTGATCGGCCTTTAACCCTGTGGGAGCGGGCTTGCTCGCGAAA
>NZ_ATLN01000078.1:0-45802 GCF_000416195.1 Pseudomonas sp. CFII68 | reverse complement strand
CCATAAGCCGCCGTTACCGCAGAAATGGATATGTACCCGATCACAAAATCCTGGCCAGCTGTCTGGCCGCCATCAATCCCCCTGACGATCAAGCAATAACCGGCGCCCGCCCCCAATCCAACTGCGCCGCCGCCACGGGCCGGCCAAACCAGTAACCCTGCCCCAACTCACACGCCTGTCCAAGCAAAAATACCGCCTGCTCACGCTGCTCGATGCCCTCGGCGTGCACCTGCATCCCCATGCTATGGGCCAGGGCGATGATCACCCGGACGATCGCCGCATCATCCTCATCCCACGGCAAACCCGCGACAAAACCCTGATCGATCTTCAGCTTCTGCACCGGCAAACGCTTGAGCCGCAGCAGCGACGAATACCCCGTGCCAAAATCGTCGATGGCCAGGCGCACGCCCAGCTCCCGCAGGCGATGCATCTGCTCCAGCGCCACCTCCGGGTCTTCCATCACCGCGCTTTCCGTCACTTCCAGTTCCAGGCAACCCGGATCCAGGCCCGTGTCATGCAACACCTGGGCGACCTGGTCATACAACTCGCGACGGGCAAACAACCGACTCGATACGTTGACGGCGACAAACGACAGCGCCACGCCGGCCTGCTGCCACTGGCACATCTGCCGGCAGGCCTGGTCCATGACCCAGGCATCGACCTGGGCAATCAGACCGGTACGCTCAGCGATGGGAATGAACTCGGCCGGCGACACCAATCCACGCGTGGGATGCTCCCATCGCACCAGCGCCTCGACACCGATCAGACGACTGGTCGCCAGCTCGTGGACCGGCTGGTAGTGAACGCGCAACTCCTGTTGCTGCAGCGCGCGCCGCAGTTCGAAGGCAATCTCGACCCGCTGCTGGGCGTGGGCCGTGAGTTCTTCGGTGTACAAGGCGTAGCCGTCGCGTCCGGCGCTCTTGGCCTTGAACAACGCCGAATCGGCATTGCGCAGCAGCTGCCCGGCGCTCAGGGCATCGCCGGGAAACAGGCTGATGCCGATGCTGGCATTGATGAACAATGCGTGGTCATCGAACCGCAGGGGCTCTTTCAAGGCATCGAGGATGCGCCGGGCCAGCGCCGCTGCCTGGCCTGGCTGCGAGCAGTTTTCCACCAGCACCGCAAATTCGTCGCCCCCGAGCCGGGCCAGGGTCACGCCCGGCGCAAAAAGCCCGCGGAACCGCTCGGCCACGCCTTTGAGCAATTCATCGCCCACGTTGTGACCCAGGCTGTCATTGATGTTCTTGAAGTGATCCAGGTCCAGCAGCAACAGGGCACAGCCACGCTTGTGCAACTGCGCCGACGCCAGGGCCTGCTCGGTGCGATCGGAAAACAGCAGGCGGTTGGGCAAGCCTGTCAGCGGGTCGTGATGGGCCAGGTAGGCCAGTTCGTGCTCGGAATCCTTGATGGCGCTGATGTCGGAAAACACCGCGACATAATGGCTGACCTCGCCGCTGTCGTCGTGAATGACGCGGATCGTCTGCCATTGCGGGTAGATCTCACCGCTTTTACGTCGATTCCAGATCTCGCCGCTCCACTCCCCCAGGCTGTCCAGGGAGGTAAACATGTCGCGATAGAAATCCGGCCCATGGCGACCGGACTTGAACAGGGTGGGGCGCTGGCCCAGCACTTCATCCCGCACATAACCGGTGATCGCCATGAAGGCCCGGTTCACGTGCACGATCAGGCCGTTGCGGTCAGTCACCAACACCCCTTCGCGGGTGCAATCGAAGACGGCGGCAGCCTGGCGCAGGCGCTCTCGATCGGCGCCGTGCTCGCCCTTGGCGAAAAATCGCGAGATCCGCGCCCGCGCCAGGAAGATCAACCCGGCGCTGAGCAGGACCCAGGCATAGCCGTTGATCAGCAGCCAGCGTTGTCTGTCGGCGAATTGATCGAAGAAACTGCTCAATAAATAACCAATCAGCTGCAGCCAGACGACTGACAATACAAGGTAAAGCAGCGCTACGCGCATGGCACTGCGTTGATGGGCAGGCATTTGGCCATCCATGTCCCTACAGAGAGGTGGGGATTATAGAGGAAGAAACATTCAGCCACTCTTATCTGAAAGGCCGACTGGTTTTATCTGTGGGGCTGGTGATAATGCAACGGTGGTTTTTATCTTTATCGAGGGCCCTACAGCCTATGTGGTACGAAGGTTTTCTTGGCTTGTCGGCCTGGTCACTGGTGGCAGTCACCCTGCTGATGACCCACGTCACGATCATTGGCGTCACGGTCTACCTGCACCGTTATTCGGCGCATCGCTCCCTGGAGCTCAACGCCGGTCTCAAGCATTTCTTCCGTTTCTGGCTGTGGCTGACCACGGCGCAGAACACCCGCGAGTGGACCGCCATCCACCGCAAGCACCACGCCAAATGCGAAACCGAGGACGACCCTCACAGCCCGGTCATAAAAGGCTTGTCCACCGTGCTGCGCAAAGGCGCCGAGCTGTATCGTGCCGAGGCGGAAAACCCGGAAACCCTGCGCATCTACGGCAAGAACTGCCCCGACGACTGGATCGAGCGCAACCTCTACAGCCGCTTCCCGCTGCTGGGTGTGGCGATCATGGGCATCATCGACCTGCTGTTGTTCGGCACCATCGGCATCACCATCTGGGCCATCCAGATGATGTGGATTCCCGTGTGGGCCGCCGGCGTGGTCAATGGCCTGGGCCATGCCGTGGGCTACCGCAACTTCGAATGCCGCGACGCGGCGACCAACCTGGTGCCCTGGGGCATCCTGATCGGCGGCGAAGAGTTGCACAACAATCACCACACCTACCCCAACTCGGCCAAGCTGTCGGTACGCAAATGGGAGTTCGACCTGGGCTGGGCCTGGATCCGGGTGTTCAGTTTCCTGCGCCTGGCCAAGGTCCAGCGGGTTGCGCCGATCGCCCACCGGGTCGAAGGCAAGGGCCACCTGGACATGGACACGGCCATGGCGATCCTCAACAACCGTTTCCAGATCATGGCGCAGTACCGCCGGCTGGTCATCGCGCCACTGGTCAAGCAGGAACTGGAAAAGGTCGATCACTCGGTGCGTCACCAGTTCCACCGGGCCAAACGCCTGCTGTCGCGGGAAACCAGCCTGCTGGACGACCGTCACCATGTGCGCATCCAGAACATGCTCGAACACAGCCAGGCGCTGAAGGTGATCTACGAGAAACGCCTGGCCTTGCAGCAGATCTGGGTCAAGACCAGCAGCAACGGCCACGACATGCTCGCCGCCATCAAGGAATGGGTCAGCGAAGCCGAGACCAGCGGCATCCAGTCCCTGCGCGAGTTTGCCGACCAGCTCAAGACCTACTCGCTACGGCCTGCCACGGCCTGACAAAACCACTGTGGCGAGGGAGCAAGCTCCCTCGCCACAGGTCCAGCCCCCATAATTCAACTGGCTAAATCCCCCGCCCTTCGTCGCCTGAAAAGGAACTTCGTCCCAAATCCCCTATCTCAAAGAGCACTTCGCCATCCAGGCGGGTTTTGGAGAAAGCGCGTGCGAACCAACAGCAGTGCATGCTCTTTGAGATTTGTGCCGATGGTCGACAAGAACCTACAGGATTACTCCCTACCTCATTGGCCCGAGGCAGCCCAGACGCTCATGGCGCTGATGCATGCCCAGGGTGAAGTGGCGCGCCTGAGCGAGCGTGAGCAGTTGTTCAGCTCGTTGCTGGTCAGCGTCAATGCCGTGCTGTGGGCGTTCAACTGGGAAACCCGGCAGGTGCTGTATGTCAGCCCCGCCTACGAGCGGATCTTCGGCCGCCCCGCCGGCCTGGTCCTGGCTGACCTCAACGAATGGCGCGACGCAATCTACCCCGACGACCTGGAGTACGCCGAGCGCAGCCTGGCCGAGGTTTTGGTCAAAGGCGCCGTCGAAGACCGTGAATACCGCATCATCGCCGGCAACGGCCAGATCCGCTGGCTGAGCGACAAATGCTTCATCAACCGCCAGGCCGAGCCAGGGCAACCGGTGATCGTGGTTGGCATCGCCGAGGACATCACCGAAAAGAAGCTGTTGGAAAGTGAACTGCAGCGATTGGCGACCACCGATGTGCTGACCCAGAGCAGCAATCGCCGGCACTTTTTCGAATGCGCCCACCGTGAATTCGAGCAGGCACGGCTGCAAGGGACGCCCATGGCGTTCCTGTTGCTGGACATCGATGACTTCAAGGTGATCAACGACACCTACGGCCATCAGGAAGGCGATACCGTGTTGCAGAGAATCGCCGAAAGCGGGCGGTCCGTGCTCCGGCGCGGCGACCTGTTCGGGCGGATCGGCGGCGAAGAGTTCGCCGCGGTGTTCCCCGGCTGTCCCCCGGACATGGCGCTGCAAGTGGCCGAGCGGTTGCAACGGGAGATCCAGCGCTTGAATTTTCGCTGCGGCGAGCAGAACTTCGGCATCACCGTGAGCCAGGGCCTGACCACCATTACCCCCGAAGACCAGTCCCTCGACAGCCTGTTCGCCCGCGCCGACGCAGCCATGTACGAAGCCAAGCGCAAGGGAAAGAACCGTATCATCGCGGCTTGAGTGAGTTGTCCCGCCACTGATCAACTGTGGGAGCAAGGCTTGCCCGCGATAGCAGCGCCTCGGTGTCCACTTGAACCCGAGTTGCCTGCATCGCGAGCAAGCTTTGCTCCCACAAAGCCCGCTCCCACAGGGGTTAGGTGCTGGTGCTACTTACGGCGCAACCGCGTCAACTCCGGCAAGCCGATCTTCAGCAACCGCGCCGTACGGCTACGGGCCAGTTCTTCGAGGCCCTCATGCGCGGGCAGGTGCGCCATCTGCGCCGCCATGTTCATCACCAAGGCTTCACGGGAATACACCCCGCCCCCCAAGCTATAGACCGCCGCGATCAACTCCCGCAGCTCCAACGGCAGACGCCAGCGGGCACGTAACGCCGAGCCGAAACTGGCGCCGAACGTGTCCAGCGAGTCGCCGACTTCCTCCGGTTCGTCCAGCTCACCACCGGCCTGCTTCCACTCTTCCAGGCAGCGCAGCAACGCCAGGTCGCCCAGGCGATGCAACAACCCGGCGCAATAACAACGCTCGTGCTCCAAGTCCAGCAACCGCGCCATCGTCCGGGCGTATTCGGCGGTGTGCAGCGACAGTTCCCAGTAACGTTCGGCATAATCCGCCAGGCACGGAACGCTGAGCCGGGCGCAGCGTTTGAGGGTCAGGGCGAGGATCAGGTTCATGCTTGGTCCGGAACCAAGCTGGTGCAGCGCCTGGGCCACGGTCTGCACCGGGCTACCGCCCTGATGCTGGGCAGCGCTGTTGGCCGCCGCGATCAGCACCGCGGTGATCTGCGGGTCGGTACGGATCTCTTCTTCGAGCAGTTTCAGGTCCAGGCCGCCGGGGTTGAGGCTGCGCTTGACCGCCACTTGCACATCGGTCATCAAGGGCGCGCCCTCGGACAGGTCACGCCGACGTTCCAGGAAGGTGAGCAAGGTCAACGCCGGCCCCGGAACCGGCGCATCGTTGGAGGTTTCTTCACCGCCGCCCACTAACAACCCCTGCAAACGCTGGGTCAGGCTTTCCCGGTTCAAGGGCTTGGTCAGATACGCGGTCGGCGCCAGCGGCAAGACCTCGCGCACGCTGGCACTGTCGTTGCGCCGACTCATCAGGATGAACGGCAACGGCGGCGTGCGATGCTGCTGGCGAAGGCCACGCAGAATCGCCAGGCCATCAACCCCTGGCAGCTCCCAATCGGCGATCACCAGGTCGTAGGGATGCTTCGCCAGCAAATCCAAAGCCTCTTTGCCGTCGCCACAAGTGTCCACCCGAGCATCGCAGCGCACACCCGACAACACCTGCTCAAGCAGCTCGCGAGACGCCGGATCGGCCTCGGCGATCAACACACGGGGTACAGCGGGTAAATCCACAGCAGTCATGCAGCATGCTCCCTTGCCATACTTGCACCTTAGACGTTGGTGGTCGTTCCAGACAGCTCAAAATCCACCAGGCAGCTTCGCGGATAAGAAAAAACCCGCCAGAAGGCGGGTTTTTGTGGATCAGCGCACAACCGTCACTCAGAGTTCGGAGAAGCACTCTTCGATGATCGCCAGGCCTTTGTCCAGTTGCTCGTCCGGCGCGGTCAGCGGCACTAGCACCCGCAGTACGTTGCCGTAGGTGCCGCAGGACAGCAGGATCAGACCCTTGTCGCGCGCCTTGGCCACGACTTGGGCTACCGCTGCGGCGTTCGGCTTGTGGGAGTCGCCGTTTTCGAACAGCTCCACGGCGATCATCGCGCCCAGGGCACGCACTTCACCGATGACCGGGTACTTCTTCTGGATCGCCTTGAGACCGGTCACCAGACGCTCGCCCACAGCCTTGCAGCGGTCCAGCAGGTGTTCTTCTTCGAACACTTCCATCACCGCCAGCGCCGCCGCACAGGCGATCGGGCTACCGGCGTAGGTGCCGCCCAGGCCACCCGGCGCGATGGCATCCATGTATTCGGCCTTGCCGCAGACACCGGCCAACGGGAAGCCACCCGCGATGGACTTGGCAAAGGTGGTCAGGTCGGCGGCAACGCCCATCTGCTCCATGGCGAAGAAGGTGCCGGTACGGCCGGCACCGGTCTGCACTTCGTCAGCGATCAGCAGAATGCCGTGCTGGTCGCACAAAGCGCGCAGGCGCTTCATGAATTCCTTGGGCGCTACGTAGAAACCACCCTCGCCCTGTACCGGCTCGATGATAATTGCCGCGATGTCACGCGGCTCGGCGTCGTTCTTGAAGATACGCTCGATGCTGGCGATGGAGTCGTCGATGCTCACGCCGTGCAGTTCGTTCGGGTACAGCGCGCGGAAGATGCCGCCGGGCATCAGGCCCATGCCGGCCGAGTACGGCACGACTTTACCGGTCAGGCCCAGGGTCATCATAGTGCGACCGTGGTAAGCGCCGGTGAAGGCGATCACACCGGCACGGCCCGTGGCGGCGCGGGCGATTTTCACGGCGTTTTCCACCGCTTCCGAACCGGTGGTCACCAGCAGGGTTTTCTTGGCGAAATCACCCGGCACCTTGGCGTTGATTTTTTCGCACAGTTCCACGTACGGCTCGTAGGCCAGGACCTGGAAGCAGGTGTGGGTCAGCTTGTTCAACTGTGCGGTCACGGCGGCGATGATTTTCGGGTGCACGTGACCGGTGTTCAGCACGGCGATGCCGCCGGCGAAGTCGATAAATTCACGACCTTCAACGTCGGTTACCGTGGCGTTCTTCGCCGATTCGGCAAAGATCGGGTGAATCTGGCCAACACCGCGTGGAACAGCGGCGGTACGGCGGGCCATCAGGTCTGCGTTGGTCTTGCTCATTAAAATGTCCTCATTCGCCGCTCATCGGTCGGCGTGGCTCAAGGAATACATGGCGGGGAGGCAACTGCGACAGCATGCGATGATCGACTGCCGCAGCGTTCCGGCCACAAGAAACAGAACGGGTGAAACGCGCAAAGGGACAGCGCTCTCGTGCCCTTTGCGCTTGCAGCAGATCAGATACCCAGGCAGAGGTATTTGATTTCCAGGTAATCCTCGATGCCGTACTTGGAGCCTTCACGGCCCAGGCCCGAGGCCTTGATGCCGCCGAATGGCGCGACTTCGTTGGAAATCAACCCGGTGTTGACGCCGACCATGCCGTATTCCAGGGCTTCGGCCACACGGAACACACGGCCCAGGTCGCGGGCATAGAAGTACGAGGCCAGGCCGAACTCGGTGTCGTTGGACATCGCGATCACTTCGGCTTCGTCTTTGAAGCGGAACAGCGGCGCCAGCGGGCCGAAGGTTTCTTCTTTCGCCACGGCGGCGTTGTTCGGTACGTTGGTCAGGATGGTCGGCTCGAAGAAGTTGCCTTCCATCGCCTTGCCGCCCGACAGCACGGTCGCGCCTTTGCTGACGGCATCAGCGATGTGTTCCTGCACCTTGGCGACCGCTTTGCCGTCGATCAACGGACCGGTGGTGGTGCCATCGTCCAGACCGTTGCCGATCTTGAGCTTGGCGACCGCCACTTTCAGTTTTTCGGCAAACGCGTCGTACACCGAATCCTGGATGTACAGACGGTTGGCGCAGACGCAGGTCTGGCCGTTGTTGCGGTATTTGGAAATGATCGCGCCTTCGACGGCCTTATCCAGGTCCGCGTCGTCGAACACGATGAACGGCGCGTTGCCGCCCAGTTCCAGGGAGACTTTCTTGATGTCCTTGGCACATTCGGCCATCAACTGGCGACCGATCTCGGTCGAGCCGGTGAAGGACAGCTTACGCACAATCGGGTTGCTGGTCAGCTCGCCACCGATGTCGCCGGCGCTGCCGGTAACGACGCTCAACACGCCTTGCGGAATGCCGGCACGGTGCGCCAGTTCCACCAGGGCCAGGGCCGAGAACGGGGTTTGCGAAGCTGGCTTGATGACCATGGTGCAACCGGCTGCCAGCGCTGGGCCGGCCTTGCGGGTGATCATGGCGGCCGGGAAATTCCACGGGGTAATGGCCGCGGTCACGCCGATCGGCTGCTTGATCACGATCAGGCGCTTGTCGGGCTGGTGGCCGGGAATCACGTCACCGTAGATGCGCTTGGCTTCTTCGGCGAACCATTCGATGAACGAGGCGGCGTAGACGATTTCGCCCTTGGCTTCGGCCAGCGGCTTGCCTTGTTCCAGGGTCATCAGGCGACCGAGGTCGTCCTGGTTCTCGATCAGCAATTCGTACCAGCGGCGCAGCTTGTTGGCGCGCTCCTTGGCCGTCAGCGCACGCCAGGCCGGCAGCGCCTTGTCGGCGGCTTCAATCGCGCGACGGGTTTCGGCGGCGCCCATCTTCGGCACAGTGCCCAGCACTTCGCCCGTCGCCGGGTTGGTGACCTTGATTGTCTGACCATTGTCCGCATCAACCCAAGCGCCATCGATGAAGGCTTGCTGGCGGAACAACTGGGTGTCTTTAAGCTGCATGTCGGCTTTCCTTAACAGCACCGCGCACGCGCGGAGCGAATTAGATTTGTAGAAAGGCGCCTCGGGGGCTGCCGTCAGGGAAATCATTCACCGGGCTGAAGCACAGAAATAACGCACAAAAGCACAGACGTGCGGTTCAGCACCCAGACAAGAGCGTTTGAAATCTCAAACGAATCCTAGGGCCGATAGGGGTGAAGGACAATAGGCTGTTCGAAAAAAAGAACGAAAAAGCCGAATTTGCCCGCTTTTTCTGATCAGCGTAGCCAAGAGCCGTCGAGCCGCCTGAAAACGCAGGCGATTCAGTAGCATGGACGCCTGCCACGCATATGAGTATCATGGCGCCCGCACTGCACCAGTAGCTCAGCTGGATAGAGTACTGCCCTCCGAAGGCAGGGGTCGTGGGTTCGAATCCCGCCTGGTGCACCATCTTCTTTCCCTTGTATTACAAGGGGATAGCGCTCCTGACAGAAACCTGTCCTAGTCCTGAAAGTCGTTTTTGCCACAAATTTGCCACACTGAACGTGGCGGGAATGGTCGAAATGGCAACAATCAGGAATCGTGGCGAGTATCAGTGGGAAGCGCAAATCCGCCGCAAGGGCTATCCAGCCCAGCGCAAAACGTTCGAAACCAAATCCGATGCTCAAGCCTGGGCACGCATTGTTGACGCCGATGCCGAATTGACCCACCTGCTGACGCAAGACTGACCCAACTCCCAGTATGCACAAATCCAATAAAGGCAATGATTCGCGAGGAACAGACCGGGTCAGTGACGTCCCGGCAACTGAGTCAATTCGGTGGCGGCACCCAAGCTCCCGCTCTATGGAGAAAGGGCCTTTTTGAAGGCTCCAACGAGTGGCCTCGGATCGTCTTTACGCCACATTGCGTATACCTTGACCGCCGAGGGGAACCAAGGGAGATCACGAAAAGTAAGTCGCCCTGGAAGCGCATCGCGTAGGCTGGATTGAACGAGTGTCACTCCAAGCCCTGCGCCAACAAGACGGAGCGCGGTTAGTAGGTCATCTGCCTCCATTTGGATGTCCGGTACAAAGCCGGATGATCGGCAGTTTTCAATAAAGCGCCGTCGGGCATCGGGATTCCGAGCTTCTGCTAGAGCGATCCAGTGCAGACTGTCGAGATCATCAGCTCGAATATCGGGCTGACCTGCCAATGGATGATCCAACGCCAATGCAAGGACCACGGGCTCACTCATGATTTCTACTACCTGAATATCCGGATCATGGGGTGGCGAATAAAGCATTCCTACATCAATCGCACGGCGGTATAAGGCCTCGACCTGTGCGGCGGAAGATAGTGCATGAAGCGTGACGTTAGACGTTGGTCGTTGCGCCCTTAGGTGCCGGAGGGCTTGAGGCAAAACTTCAGCGTGCATGATGGCCTCGACGTAGCCGACTGCAAGAGTACCGGACTCTCCCTGAGCGAGACGACGGGCGTGAGCTTTGACGCGCTCTGCTTGCGACAACAGATTTTGTGCATCAAGAAGAAATAATCGACCTTCGCCCGTCAGCCTGACCCGTTGGCGTGATCGTTCGAATAGGGTGAGGCCAAGTTGCGCTTCAAGTTGCATAATCTGACGACTAAGCGGTGACTGTGAGATGTGCAATCGTTCAGCCGCCTGACCGATATTTTCGGTCTCAGCAACAACGACAAAGGCGCGAAGTAACTTAAAATCCATGTGATGCTCGTATGGTCTTAAATGTGTCCATATCAGTCTTAGATTGTATCACCGTTTTCTGCAATGCTGATTGTTGATTGCAACTGAGCAGAAAAGGAACGTCAGTATGAAAATGACTAAGTCGAGTCCCCGTCGTCTGATCGCCAGCGGAATTCTAGCGTTTGTCACTTTGACATCTCTCGCAGCTAGCATTGCGTCGGGACAGACGCAACCCGAAATGGCCAGCCCCAACAAGCCTGGATATGCGGTGTTCTTTATTCAGGTAAGCAATCCAGATGCGTATGCGGAGTACGCATCCTTAGTCGTTCCATCTCTAAAACCATATCAAGGCCGCGTGATATCTGCGGTTAGTCGAAATGATATGCGCCAAATTGAGGGCGCTCCGTCCTCGGATAGAGCTGCGATTATTGAGTTTCCGTCCTTGGACATTGCGGAGGAATGGTACAAGTCCTCCCCTTATACGCGCGCGACGGCTATTCGCAACAAGGCTGGAGTAAGCACAGTTGTCCTGATGCGTGGGCGTTAAAGTATGTGCAACTCGATCACCCCTCGATTTGAGGGGTAGGTCGAAGCGAGATACCTGTAGTGGGAACTCAACGGGTTCGACGGATCGGCAGATTGTGTGCGAAAACACAACCAAGATTTAAGCTAATTTAAAGTTGCCGGATGCGAAATGAATAAGTCATAGTTTATGACTGCACACTCGCGACAATAGAACACTTATACAACCTTGAAATAAATTTTAATTTCAAGCGAGCGATGCTGCGCTTGAATTTTTATTTTCCACTAATGGCATAGTTATTTCCAACTCTTAGCGCTGCATGAGTCTTGAAAGTATATATGGATATATATGAAATCTGAAATACAAAACCTGGATGTTACGTTGCGCGATGGCGGCTATCGGAATGACTTCAACTTCACGCTTGAATATGCGCAGCAACACATTCAACAAATGGTTAAAAGTGGAGTCGATTGGGTTGAGATTGGATATAGGAACGGAGCTTTTAAAGCCATAGCCGATATCGGTATTACTGGGCTTTCAGAGAACTCTTATATCAGCGCTTTGCGCGACAGCGTGTCGGAGCCTTGCCTATGTGTAATGGCACATCCTAAAAATATAGAAAGAAATGATATTGGTCATCTACGTCGTCTGGGTGTCAATATGCTCCGCTTTTGCATGGATATTCAGCGAGCTGAATTAACAAGTGATTATATCAAGGAAGCAAAAGCACAAGGAATGACGGTCTGCTTAAATTTGACTCGTCTCAGCCAACAGCCTCTTCAACAATTAGTGGCTCATGCCTCGTTAGCTCGTGAAGCAGGTGCGGATGTACTGTATTTGGCTGATTCTAACGGCAGCCTGACTCCATCCAGGGTGGGGAATCTGGTACGCCTAATCCGCGAAACCAGCGGTTTAGAATTAGGATTTCATGCGCATGACAATCTTGGTCTTGCCACAGCTAACAGCATTGCGGCGATTGATGCCGGTGCGACCTTCATCGATGCTTCATTACGTGGCATGGGTAAGGGCGCCGGAAATCTGAAATTGGAATCGTGGCTTATTTATCTTCGCTTGGCATATCAGGCAGATAAATATAATTGTAGATCGCTGTTGGAGCAGGTCGAAATCTTGGAGGGCATCGAAGCTCGCGCGCGTCCGGTTCAACCCCTGGATGACCTCATACTTGGCATGTTTGATTTATCTATTGACGATAAAGCGCGCATTACCGCCAGCGCTAACAATATTGGTGAGGTTTTTGCAAATGCACTTGCCTAGTCGTCCCGACTTAACAAAGTCCGTCTTTGGCCCCCAATCAGACTTCATCGCTGTTGTGTTTTCACCCGTTTTGGCCGAGTGGGATGAAGGCGCGTTCTGTATGCCTTTATTGGATCTTTTGGTTGCGCGCGGTTATCAGGTGCACGTCTATGACAGCTTATCCCTTGCCCAGGAAAGCAGTACATTGCATGCGACCTCCGAAAATTGGGATGCGTATCTGCGTGCCAATTATCCGCAGATTGATCTGGCTGTTGGTCAGGCTTATGGCGGAGCGTTGGTAAATTCTTTGTTGTCGGGTTTTTTGAAAACTTGTCCACGTGTTCTGGGCTTATCAGCACCGACACGATGCAGCGCTGAATTACAAAGCAATTTAGCAAGCATTCTGACATGTTTGGATATGCAAGGTGAGACGGCAGCGTTGGACTTGCTAGAATATTACGTCAAACCGGAACGTAATGATAAGTATCAACCGTTACCGCCCACCAAGGTGGAAGAAAGCGGTATTGGTCAACGTTTGCGAATAGGTTTTTCGCAATTAATGAAGGCCGACGCACGAAGCCACGTTAATAATTATGCTGGTCATATGCTACAGATTTATGGTGCGGCATCACGCCTTGTCAATACTGATAGTATTGTAGTGAGTAGTGATAACCGACGACAAATCAGCAGTGGAATTTCTGGTTGCGGCATGCGGCCGGTAATTGAAGCTCCGGAGATAGCACTTAGATTGATTTCAGATTTTCTTGATTAAGAAAAGTAACGGCCGGTCGCCTTCTGAATAAGTATGCATTTTAGTTGCCGGCTTGATTTATCAAGCGGGCAGCCTGTCAGGATATTAAAAACAATCAAATGAAAAAATTACTTGTGTTGCCAGGGGATGGTATCGGCCGCGAAGTATGCGATGCCGCATTACCGGTATTAAAGCTCCTTAATCTGCCAATTGAACTTCAGTTTGGCGAAATTGGCTGGGAGTGCTGGAAGCGTGACGGGGACCCGGTACCCGAAACAACGTGGAAACAAATCGCCGAAAGTGACGCTGTTTTATTAGGCGCCATCACGAGCAAAGGAAAAAAAGAAGCCGAAGCCGAACTTGCACCCGCACTGCAGGGCAAAAATCAAAAATATGTTTCTCCTGTAATTCAAATGCGTCAACGCCTGGATCTGTTCGCAAATGTGCGACCGGTACAACATATGCTAGGCAATCGGAAGCCGTTTCGTTGTTGTGTGATCCGTGAGAATACCGAAGGCATGTATTCAGGCCTCGATAAACACGGCGTGCCCATAATACTGGAAGAAATGCTGAAACATCCCAACTTGGAAAAAAGTGGACCGGAGAATGCGGCATTTAGTGTGCGCTTGCAAACCAAGTTTGGTATGGAAAGATTATTTCGTTACGCTTTTTCTTATGCTGTTGAGCACAAGCATGCTCGAGTAACGTTAGCAGACAAACCTAATGTATTGCGCGAAAGTGGGCAATTTATAGCAGATATCTTTTATGCTATTGCTGCCGACTATCCCGAAATCGAAGCCGATATTCATAATGTAGATGCAGTCGCTTTGTGGCTGGAACGTCGTCCGCAAGCATTTGGCGTGATCGTTGCCGAAAATATGTTCGGTGACATTTTGTCTGATTTGGCGGGAGGCGTAATGGGAGGGTTGGGCCTTGCCCCAAGCGCCAATATCGGAAACCAAATCTGCTATTTTGAACCCGTACATGGCAGCGCACCCAAAATGGCGGGCAAAGGCCGCGCCAACCCGGCTGCGATGTTTATGACAATAGGATTAACCTTGCGCCACCTTGGCTTTCATGAGCCGGCAGCCAGAATTGAAGAGGCAGTAAAGAATACCATCCAGCGCGGCAAGACAGTCACATACGATCTGGGCGGCAATGCGGGTACTCAAGAAATGGCTCAAGCAATTTTAGCCGAGATTGCCCGGCCCCTCGCTATTCATCGTGCAAGTATTCTTTGTATCGGCGATGAGCTATTACGTGGCGAGTTTATTAATAGCAATATGGCGGAATTTTCAAAAAAGCTGCATTTCCATGGTTATCAAGTGGGCTTACAAATAGCATGTGGTGATCAGTTAGCAGCAATCAACAACGCTTTAGGGATCTGCTTTGGCCAGTCGGATACGTTGATCATCAGTGGGGGGCTGGGGCCGACGTCCGATGATTTAACACGTGAGGCGATTGCCATCGCCACCGAGCGTCCGCTGGAATTCGATAGTGCCAGCTGGCAGGCAATACAAAACCGCTTGCAGAATTTTGGATTGAAGGTACATCCAAGTAATCGAAAACAAGCTTTATTTCCGCGAGATGCAGTGATACTGCCTAATGAGCATGGCACTGCGAGCGGTTTTAGCTTGCAGTGGCAAGGGAAAATAATTCATGTATTACCCGGCCCTCCAAATGAGTGCCTGCCTATGCTCGACGCACTTCTGGCGCAACAGCCCCATATCCAGCACCAGAAAGTCTACCAATGGCGGTTGTTGGGTGTAATTGAGTCGGATATCGCCGATGCAGTTGATCAGCTCATCGCGCAGACTCCAGAGGCTAATGCAAGCTATCTTTGGCGTTATCCGTATGTTGATGTGCGACTCGCTCTTGATTGCGACTGTCAGCAAGAAGCTGTATTAGTAGAAAAGATAGAGATATTGCTTGCGCCACATGTCATCAGTACTGATGGGCGTACCGCCCTGGAGATTGTCCGGGAAAATATTACTCCAGTATTGAATTTGCGTGACGAAATGACGCAAGGAGCCTTTGCCAAATCGTTACCACACCTTCAATTAAGTGATACTAAATCGGCCACTATGCATGCTTGGTTGGTTGGCGATACGCACCCACCTTACAAAGGCACACTGGAGTTGCGCTGCCACGTTCACTATTTGGGGGAAGAGCGGGAGTTTTCACTAGCTATTCCCAAGCGCGGTCCAGAAATCATTAATTATTTTTGCGAATTTATTGCGTGGGCTATGTTGCGCGCCAATTTAATCACTCATAAATGAGATCATGACTAATATGAACATCAACGAATTAAGACTGCGTTTTTTGAAGCTCGACACTCCGGCAGTTAGTGATGCGATGGATAGCTTTGGCTTATATGGTGCACTAGGTGGAATAACGACCCGTGTGCCGGGTGTAATATTAGCGGGTCCTGTTTTTACGGTTCAATACCAGAACCTAGACCATGATGGAAGCACCTTTCACAATGCTGGGAACTATATTGATGAGGTCCCTGCTGAGCATGTGATTTTAGTGGATAACCAAGGACGTAGCGATTGTACGAACTGGGGCGGTATTCTGACGGAAATGGCTCAACTCAAGGGCATTGCAGGCAGCGTCGTGTACGGCGCGGCACGTGATATAAGCGAAATCGGTCTGATGTCTTATCCTCTTTTTAGCACTGCCGTGAATATGGTTTCAGGTAAAAACCGAGTGCATGTCACAGCATTAAAGCAAGACGTTAAAGTGGGTGACGTCACCGTGAGAAATGGTGATTGGTTAATAGGGGATGACAATGGGGTTCTGGTTATTCCAGCAGATCGATTATTGGATGTATTGACACGTGCGGAAAATGTGGAGCGCACTGAGAAACAGATTCGTGAAGCGATTCGTGGCGGCATGCCGTTAGTCGAAGCGCGCAAGCGCTTTCGCTACGATCAGCCGTGGATCGCAGAAAATTCTTCGGATGCTAGTCACTCCTACGAAAAGGTTAAAGCATGAGTGCGCCGATTCCGGCGCTTGATATGCGACAAGTATCGTTTATCGATGTGCACTATCATGCGGGACCAGATTCATATGTGCGGCGCCATTCGGTATTAGAGGCAGGCCGACGTTATCAAGCCGAAAATGGGTGGGTGGTATTAAAAAACCATTTGGGTTGTAGTGCCGCACAAGCGTGGGAGGCACGTTGTGCCGGTTTGCCAGTGTCTGGCTCCATCGTGCTTAATGAAATAGCGGGCGGCATCGATTGGCGCAACGTCGAGCGGGGACTCTGTCAGCATGGGGAGGGAGCAGGACGTTTGATTGTGCATTTGCCGACCGTTACTGGTCGTTTCCATCAAAGTCGTCTGACGCGAAATTTGAGTCATCCGATTTTACAAAATCGTCCTATTAAGCCGCTGCAGGTATCGGATGGGAACGGGCATTTGACGTCGCAAACATGCGATATATTGCGTATGGCGCGCGATTATCCCATCGTCGTCTCTACCGGCCATGCCAATCGTGAAGAGGTATTGTTGTTGATTGATGCGGCGGAGAAGTTTCAGGTCCCGCGTTTGATGTTAAACCAGCCGGCCAACCCGTTAACCGGGCTAAGTGCCAGCGAGCTGTTTGATCTGGCCCAGTCAAGTATGGTGTACGTAGAGCAGACAGCTCTTACTTATCTACTCGGCTATCAGAGCAAAGAAGATTTTCAACAAGTAGCGACTCGTGTGCCGCGCGTTGTATATAGTTCTGATTTGGGGCAAACCAGTCAGCCTGATATTGCAGATTGGTTACTTCAAAGCCAACAATGGTTTACCGAATTTGGCTTAACGACAGAGCGGTTTATCGAGATAACGCGGACCAATCCAATCACTATGTTGAATTAGGTCTAAGCGACACGCGTGTGCACTAGTTGCGTGACACATCGTGTCGCTGTAGCGAGGCATCTTTGAAAAAAACCAACTTTCTGCTACTAGCCACAATACTAATTACTCCTTTTTACTTAATGCGGAGGTAATGCGATGAGTCAACACACTACTCAGATCCCTTATGGCATTTTACTCACAGCGCTAGTATTACTTAGTGCTAGCGGCTTGATTGCATCCGATATCAATCTACCTGGTATGGGAGTTGCTGCGATTGCATTAGACTCACCCATTTCTGCGATACAGCGAACTTTTGGAGTTTATTTGATCGGCTTAGCTGTGGCGCAGGTTATTTATGGCCCGTTGTCTGATACTTATGGTCGTCGGTCGTTGGTACTTGGTGGCCTGTTTTTATTTACGGCGGCGTCAATTACCTGTGCGACTGCGCAGAATGTTACGGTATTCGCGATCGGCCGCCTGTTGCAAGCTCTAGGTGCTGGTGCTGGTGTGGTGATTGGCCGCGCGATTGTCGCCGACATCTTTGACAAAAAAACCGCTGGCCGTGTCTTTGCTACGATTATGCCCATCGTTGGCGCCTCGCCAGCGCTGTCACCAATTATTGGTGGTTATTTGACTCTGCATTTTTCCTGGCGGGCGCCATTTCTATTTACTGCTGCGCTCGGAATTGCCACGCTGATTTTAGTCGCTACGAAAATCCCTGAAACTTTCCCTAAAGACCAGCGGCACCATGCGCTGTTGGCAACCATAAAAAATTATCCGGGGTTGCTGATCAATACTTTGTTTTTAGCCTACACGGTAAATTTAGGTGTTGCCTATGCCGCTTACTTTGGCTACTTGGCCGCATCGCCAGTTATTTTTAGCGCGATGGGGATGACGCCGGCCGTAATCAGTTATTGTTACATCAGCGTTGCAATTGCTTATATTGTCGGAAACCTTATCTCGCGCAATCTAATCCAAAAATACTCCATCAATCATTTAATAGCAGTTGGCTATGTTCTATTCACCATTGGCGCTAGCAGTTTATTTCTGTGTGGTTTGTATAACATGACCTCACCGGTACCTGTCTTAGTCAATATGGCGATTATGACATTAGGTAATGGTTTTTTGTTGCCTTTATCCTATGCTGGCGGCATTACAAACTTTCCGAAAAGCGCCGGAGCAGCATCCGGTCTGATGGGAGCACTGCAATTAGCCTGCGGGTCACTGGCTATTTACGTAGTAACTTTGGTTGGTAGTGATCTGCATCATCTTGGTCTATTCATGATAGCCACTGCTTTGATCGGATGTACCTTTTTTCCATGCTTATTGTATTTTTACCATGTTAAAACGCGAACTGTACGGAAGGCGTTTCTCCCAAAAGCAAATTGACCTAAGGAACGTCTGAAGTACCCACCGATTTTTCATGTTTTCGCTACTTGAGGTTCAAAAAATCGTGAGTCGGTCGAAAAACAGACCTTTCATGCCCTTAACTCATGGATCTTTCCTCTAATCGTGCTGTTCCAGGGGTGATTAGTCCGCATTACAGGTGCACCTCGCTCATACCCATCAACCGGTTTCGCACCGTCCACAGGTTCGACAACGCGAACAACGTCGTCTGCTGAGCGATGTTTTTCGACAAGCCACGAAAGCGCACTTTCGTATAGCCGAACTGACGCTTGATCACGCGAAACGGATGCTCAACCTTGGCCCGCACCTGTGCTTTCGCGTATTCGGCTCCGTGCGGGCTTTGTTGTTTCTGGGTTTTCTCGTTCCGCGCCTCTGGCGCGCGGATCTGCGGACGCCAACCTCATCTTTCGTTAATGTGATTTTGTTTTTTGACAGCTTTCTGATCCGACCTATAGTCAGAATCGCGACCTGCAGGAAGGAACCTGAATCGTCAGCCAGTCGGCATGGAGCCAGGCCAGCTCGTATCCGTGACAAAAAAATTCCTTCCAATAGTGCACACGCAGGCCGCGACGCGGTGAAACGTAATTGTCTTTTGGCACGAGCCGAAAGGCCCACTATCAAGGAGCTTCATAATGTCTCGAGTCACGGATGTGCTGGTTTCAATCGATACTGAAACCATCCTGAAAAACTACCCGAACATTAGCAAAAACCCCAACTCGCCAACGCTGATCGACTTCAAGCATGTCTACATGGTGACGAACCAGGACAACGTGGTGAGTGGCCAGGCCGGTGGTGAACTCGACTTGAAGGCCCAAGTCGGCGATCTGATCCGCTGGCGTGAAACCAGCCTGTCACAGAGCTTCGAAACGGCGGTGATCTTCTACAAGTTCATCGGCAACGCGGGCAACGAATTGATCTCCCCACCCTCGCCGCGCAAGGCTACCGCTTGCGTCGCCGTACCCAACACCAGTAACCCATCCGTACCCAGCTGCCAAAAGGTCGATAACCACTATTGGTCTTCGGAAACCCTGGCGTGTGGCCGCGTGACCTATCACTTCAACTTCCTGATCGTCGACCGCAATTGCAGCATTGTCGCCTGCTGCTCGTGGGACCCGTTCATTTCCATCCATAACTGATGCAGCCGGCCCCTTGGCGACAGGGGGCCAACCGACCTCGCGGCCGCTGCGACCGGACAGGATGTTTCGCTCTATCAACAGCGACCGCGACTCTCGCCAACATCATGAAAGGAAGCCGTGATGTCTACCGAACCCAACGCTATTTCCAGCGAAACAGCCACTGCGCATGTTTCCCTTATTGTCGACGGCGAGACACTGCTCTCGCGTTATCCACAAGCCAGCCAGGACCCGGATACACCAACACCCATTGATGAGCAGTTCTTTTTTTTCCTTGGAAGCGCCCTTCTGTCCAGTACAACAACTGACAGCAGGGTGCTGCC
The DNA here is from genome assembly GCF_000416195.1 of Pseudomonas sp. CFII68. Taxonomy (NCBI): domain Bacteria; kingdom Pseudomonadati; phylum Pseudomonadota; class Gammaproteobacteria; order Pseudomonadales; family Pseudomonadaceae; genus Pseudomonas; species Pseudomonas sp. CFII68. The sequence continues at coordinate 25,977 of NZ_ATLN01000078.1, read as the reverse complement.
CATAAGCCTCGGTCGGACCACCCATCTACGCAGTCGCACCATCGCCCTTCGAGCTGAGCACAGCGTGGTGGTCTATGGATTCGCGGTCGAAAAGGGAGAAGTGCTACCAGCGCCGGAGCTGGTGGTTAATGCCGGCCAGACCATACCCGCCATCGACATCGAAAACCTCACCCAACCCATTCCCCAACAAGCTGATGATCACTTCTGGCGCTGCCAGCCGCTGAGGCAAGGCAAGGAGCGCGGTGAGTTGAGGTTTATGTTGGTGAACAGCCAGTGTGATGCGGTGGGCTATTTCAGTTGGGCAGTTGACGTCATTGTCGAGTGAGTGGACGCCTGACCCCTCGCTAAATCAAGTTGTCTGCTATACCCCCGATGCAAATGAAAAGCCCCCAGTTCGCCAGGACCAGGGGGCTTTTGCGACGCGGGTTTACTTAGCGCTTTCGCAGCGCCTCCAACCGCGCCGGCAAGTCCTCCTCGGGAAAGCGCTTATGCAACGCCAGCAGCTTTTCATCAGCAGCCTTGCTCTCACCCGCCTCGCGCAAACGCAGGATTTCCATCAGGCCCTGCTCCAGCGATGGCAGTGCAGCCGGCGCCGATTTGCTCATCTTCGCCGCAGGCTTTTCCGCCAACGATTGCATCGGGCTTGCCGGGGCTCGGGACAGTTCGCCCTGGGGCGCCATGCGGGTGATCGGTGTAGGGGCGGGCATGGCCGGCGGTGGTGCGGCGGCAACGGCGGGCTCCTGCCGATCGGCGGAAAACTCCATCGAGGCGGGAGAGGACAGTTCGTCGTGGGGCACGGGCGAACGCAGCACCAGGCCGATCATCAGCGCCACGCCGGCGACCGTGGCGAATGCCATTTGCCAGCGCGGCCGTTGGCAGGCCTGTAGCCAGCGTTGCCACAGGCTTGGCGCGGGCGTCGGGGCTTCACGGCGGGCGGCAGCCAGAATGAAGGCGTCCAGGGAGGCCGGCGGCTCGGCGTTGGCGTGTTGGCGGAAATGCTCGATCAGCATTTCGTCGTCGGGATCCGGGGTGTGTTTGGGGTCGATCATGCGGGTACCTCCTCGGCCAGCAGTCGATGCAATTTCTGCTGGGCGTAACGCAAGCGGCTCTTGACCGTTTCCAGTGGGGCGCCGGTCAAGGCGGCAATCTGTGGCAGCTCCAGGTCGCCGTGCAGGCGCAGCAGGAAGACTTCCCGCTGATCTTCGGGCAAGGCCTGCAACGCAGCATCGAGACGCGCCTGGTCGCGGCTCAGGCTCAGCTGTCGTTCAGGGCTGCAGGTGTCGTCGGGCTGGACGTGAAGCTGCTCGTCGTAGCTGTCGTGCAACGGGTTGTGGACACCCTGCTTGCGCCAGTGATCGATCAAGCGGTTGCGGGCAATCTGGAACAGCCAGGTACGAAAACTCGCCCGGCCTTGTGGCTGGGTGGTGCTGCGAATCAGGCTGAGCCAGGTGTCCTGGAACACTTCCTCGGCCAGTTCGGCCTTGTTGCTCAAGGACACGAGGAAACGGTAAAGCCCTTGCCGATGGCGGGCGTACAGGACTTCGAAAGAAGCCCCATCGCCGTTGCGGTAGCGGGCCAGCAGCGATTCGTCGCTGGGAGAATCAAGCGCAGCGGGCATGTGGGTGACGAACTCCTTTCGATGTAGAACACGGTCTTGCAGATTGCAGAGGACTCTGTGGGAGCCGGGCTTGCCCGCGAAGGCGGCGTGTCAGGCGAAACTGCTGTGCCTGACACGCCGCCTTCGCAGGCAAGCCAGCTCCCACATTTTTGATCCCCGTTGTGCTCGGGATCAGCGCTTGGCCGCAGGCTCGAGGCTCTGGGCCAGCTCCACCAACTGCACAAACTCGGCACGCAGCCCAAACGGGTCTTCACCGCGGGCCGAGCGGGCCAATTGCGCGGTGTCCTTCAAGCTCATCGTCCCAGTGTAGCGCCCATCCCCCTTGAGCTGCTGGGCGAAGGCCGCCACGGCGGCCGAGAAACGCAGGTCATCGCTGGCCTTGTGTTCGTCCTGCACGCCCGCAATCGGATGCTCGATCAATCGACTGCTACCGCCCTCAGCAGGTTTGTAGCGTACGCGCAGCATCGCCAATTCGCCTGACTTACCCTCCGACTGGGGCGTGCTGGCATAGCGCAGCGGCTCCAACCAGCCTGGCTGGCCCTTCGGGACAATTTCATACAAGGCCGTCACCGTATGCCCGGCACCGATCTCGCCCGCGTCGACCTTGTCGTTGTTGAAATCCTCACGCTTCAACGCGCGATTCTCATAACCGAGCAGGCGATACTCACTGACCTGGGCAGGGTTGAACTCCACCTGCAACTTCACATCCCGCGCCACCACCGCCAGGGTGGAGCTGAGCTGATCGACCAAGACTTTGCGCGCCTCGAGCAGGTTGTCGATGTAGGCGTAGTTACCGTCACCAGCATCGGCCAATTGCTCCATCAGGTGTTCGTTGTAGTTATCCACACCGAAGCCCAGCGTCGTCAGCGAGACGCCGCTTTTGCGCTGGTCCACCGCCATCTGCTTGAGGCTGTCGAAATCACTGACACCGACGTTGAAGTCGCCATCGGTGGCCAGCAGGATGCGGTTGATGCCTTTGTCGATGAAGCTCTCCCGGGCCATCTGGTAGGCCAGTTCGATACCCGAGGCGCCCGCGGTGGAACCACCGGCGTCGAGTTGATCGATGGCATTGCGGATGGTCACCTTGTCGCGCCCCGAGGTGGGCTTGAGCACCACCCGGGACTCACCGGCATAGACCACCAGGGACACCCGGTCCTGGTCACGCAATTGATCCACCAGCAGTTTCAGCGTGCTCTTGACCAGCGGCAGCCCTTCGCGACGATCCATGGAGCCGGAAACGTCCACCAGGAAGACCAGGTTGGCCGGCGCCAGATCCGCCACGGCGCGGTCGCTGGCCTTGATGCCGATGCGCAGCAAGCGGGTGTGGGGGTTCCACGGTGACGGGGCCACTTCGGTGGTCACGCCAAAGGGTGAACCGTCGGTAGGCAGGGCATAGCTATACGAAAAATAATTGACCATTTCCTCCAGCCGCACGGCACCTTCGGGGGGCAGGCTGCCTTGATTGAGCAAACGTCGCACATTGGCATAGCTGCCGGTATCGACATCCACGCTGAAGGTCGAGACCGGCGTTTCGGCCACGCTGTGAATCGGGTTGTCCGGCAGTTTTTCGTACTGTTCACGCGGCTCGGCACGGTCCCCCCCGGCGATGGCATCGTTCGCCACACTGGGGGCGGGCATCGCTGCCGGCTTCATGAGCATGCGCTTGACCGTCGACTGACGCACTTCGGCGATCTCGCCTTGCGGCACAACGCTGGGCGCCACGGCCACCGGTTCGGACTGCTTGGCAGCCTCTCGGGAAGACAACCCACAACCGGCCAACGCCACCAGCAAAGTCACGGCGAAGCCTTGGGCAGCAGGACGCATAAAGAGAAGTGGACGGGACATGGGCTGAACCTCGTGAATGAATGATTCGTACACAAGCTCAGACGCAAGGCACACGAGATTCGGGTTAACGACCAGGAATTTTTTTGGCGCGCTGAAAAAAACCGCGCTGGCCACCCCCAAAGTGGCCAGGCCGTTACCGCGATCGGACCAATCGCCAGCCCGTTGCAGCAGGCATTGTTAGCGGGACGGAATGCCCCGCAGGTCGTCGTCGATGAATCCGCTCAAATGACCGGTGTAATAGTCTTCGACATCAGAGTTGCCTCTGTTCGTCAGGGCGCCCGCAATGCCTCTCATGGCCTCAAGTTGCCCGACCGCCCCTCCCGGCATCAGTCCCTGGCGGGCCTGGGCAAAGTGCAGCACTTCGACACCGGCCTTCTTCACCTTGACCTGATAATTGAAATCGACACTGGCCAGATACGTACCGTCGGCAACGATCTTGTTCATGAGACCACCTTGGGTGTCTTGAATCCGGCGCGCATAGACGGCGTTGACGTCCAGCAGATAGTCAGCGGTTTCCTTGCTGGAGGCATAACGATTGCCGTCGAGCAGACGGACGATCAGGTCGGTGTGCAACTGGTCGCGAACTTTTTCGTCGGGCAGGAAGCGTTCGTTTTTGCCGACGACTTCAACGTTGAACGTGTCGATCCAATAGGTGGCGGTCTCAGGGATCGCCACCGGCGCAGGGGAAATGTAGTAATCGGGCTTGGAAGCGCACCCTGCCATAAGACAGAGGGCCAGCAACAGGGTAAAAACTCGCATGTTTGAATTCGTCCTTGAGAGATAGCGGCACAATGGCGGCTGCATTCTACGGGGTTTGGACGAGCGCTCAAGTTGTTTGGCCCTGACGGAATGCGGCCCCGTCTCACTCAATCCCAATGTCCACCACCGTTTTCCCCGCGCCGCGCCCCTCGGCTACCTGCGCAAAGGCCTCATTGACTTGCTCCAGGCCAAACCGGCGCTGATCCAGCTTGATCCGCAGTTGCCCTGCCTCAACCAGAGCGGCGGCCTCCCGCAAGATCTGACCATGATGCTCGCGCCCCTTGCCCGTCAGCAGCGGCATCAAGGTAAACACCCCGGAATAGCTCGCCCCTCGGAACGACAACGGCGCGAGGCTGTGCTGGCCCCAGCCGAGGCAACTGAGCACATGGCCGGTGTAGGTCTTTACCGCGTTGAAGGACGCATCCAGGGTCGGGCCGCCAACGGTGTCGTAGACGATGTCGAAGCCTTCGCCATCTGTGTACTGGCGCACGTAGCTGTCGGTGTCCTGGGTCCACGTCCACGTCCACTCCAATAAAACGTGGCCACTTGCCGCAGACTGGAAATCTTGCAGTCAAGCCGTCAAGGCCCAGATTGGGTCTTGTTCGATAGCGAGTGAATAAGCTGGCTCAGATCGGCGAGATTTTGATCAGCGCTCGCGGCATCTTCTTGCTGACGCAGTTGATGAAATAGCTCGTATTGTGACTCGGCGTGTTGCTTGGCCAAGTCATGAGAAATTTGGCCCGCATTATCAAGAATTTCGCGGTCGTTCAATGTCAGGAAACCATCGAGCTTTCTCACCCACTCAGCCATGGACATTGGAATGCGACGCATGGCTTGGCCTTCCGCAAACACTAAGTATTGCTCGACCAGATTGTTCAAAGCGCTAAGTTCTTCTGCCGAGAGATAGTTTTTAGCACTAGAGATATCCTGTTTGCGCACCTTTGCACCGCGCCAGTTGGTCAGGCCCATGTGAGGTTTACCACTGTCCGCACGATTGTGAATAAGCTCGGCCGCAGTCTGCCCGGTAATTGCCCAGTGCACTTTGTTTTGCACGGTCTTGAAGAAGCTGATGCTGGCTTCCTGAGTCGGGTCGTAGTCCACACTGGTGGCGTAGATGTCAGTAATCTTCTGGTAGAAGCGTTTTTCGCTGGTGCGAATATCCTGAATGCGCCGCGTCAGCTCTTCAAAGTAGTCGAACGGCTGATCGGGATTTTTCAGGCGCTCATCATCTAGCAAAAAGCCTTTGACTATGTAGTCACGCAACTGCCGCGTGGCCCACTGACGGAAGCGCGTTGCCGTATGGCTTTGTACGCGATAACCAACGGAGATAATGGCATCCAAATTGTAGTGCTTGAGATTGCGCTTTACCTGGCGCGTACCTTCCTGACGAACTACTAAGAAATCCTTAGTGGTTGCGTTTTGATCAAGCTCACCCTCGCTGAAGATGTTCTTCAGATGCATCAACACGTTCTCTGGCGTGGTGCTGAACAACTCTCCCATCAAGGCTTGGGTCAACCATACGGTTTCATCGACAAAGCGCACGTCCAACCGGGTTCGCCCGTCTTCGCTCTGGTAGATGATGAACTGCGAGGTATTGGCGCTATCCGTGTTCATATCTCAACGACTCCGACTTGATCAGCAGCGCGATCAGTCCCAAATGTAGCCTCCTCAATATTCCTATGTACGGAGCCTGACGAATGCACACCCTCTTCAATCACTAGCCACCTCCTGTATCTCCCGCCAAGCGAAATCCCACGATATTCGCTCCTGCTCCAGACGCACGTTTTGCCCTAGCGTGTTGCGCTTGAGCTTCTCATAGAGGACCTGCTCCCTTACTGTGAGATTGGCCAGCATGATGGAGGGGTGTGGCTCTTTCTCCTCCCCCCACAATGTTTTGTACGACAACAACGTGCGCTCATCCATCAGTATCGTCCTCAGGCTTGGCAGATAGCTGCGCGCACGGCTTACGATGGCAAAACCGTGTGTGTCCAGGTCACCCCAATAGAAACAAGGCACGCGGGTGAGCCAAGGTAAACGCCCTAACATGTCAACGGCATAGCCCAACCTCATGATCAACACCGTTCCGGGCAAGTCTTCAAAAGCGAGACCTGTTTGCAGATTCTCGACGATAAATACCCTGCTCAATGGCATGTCCATGCCCGCAATCTCTTCCCAAGGAGCAGTGATGTCAGACAGCCCGCCGAACCGACGCCGAAGGGTAGGATCCAGAATGCGCAACCGCATAAGTAAAGGAAGCGGCTTGAGCCCGCATCTCAGGAAAAAGTCCCGACTGCTTAAAGGATCGTTCTGAATGTAAGCTAATAACTCAGAGATCAACCCCTTACGACTTTCCAACCATTTACTGTCGAGGCCGGCGATTGGAAGTTGCCGAGGGAAGAGGTTTGAATTGGGGTGATCGCTAATCCATTTCAGCATTTCAACAAGGTGAGTAAAGTCAGTCTCGCTATAGTCAGCCAGCACATCAAAATGTCGCGTAAGGACGTCACTAAGCATGGGCCATCGCCCAATCAATGTCGTGTGGCGATCCTGAGCTGTTGCCCAGCGTGTGGTTTCACCTATCCATAGGGCTATCTCAGCGGGATTTGCCAGTATCAGACTCCGGGGCAAGCGCTGAGTGCCCAGCGAACGCCAGCGCCGCTCACTCCACTCCAGAGTGCCGGGCCCCTGCCAGGCTTGCCAGGAAGACACCCAGGTACGCACGCCCTCGGATTGGCGCAAGGCAGCCTGTTCCGTCGGAATACCCAGGTTGATTTCCAGAGGCCAGGTGAGCAGTGCTTCCTGAGGGACAACACCTGCTCGCATCCATTCACGGTGTTTGGTGCGAAATTTTCGAATCAGGAGCGCACGAACATCCTCAGGGAGTTTCAACCTCCGCCTCCTCGCGCACATGTGCTGGTAATTTCAGTTTCTGGTGGCCGTCGTCGTATTCAATTAGCAATACAGATGAAGTCTTGCGATCACTGATATCCACAAAACAGGCGCCTCCGATGAAAGGCTCCAGAGTCATCACCGATTTAAGAGGCGTGGCCACAATCATCTGGAAACCGAAGTTGGTAAATATATTCATCGCCAGCGCAGTGAACTCATTGTCAGCCTTGTCAAAGGCTTCATCGAGAATTACAGGAGCATACATAGGAACACCATGGTCACTGCCGCCTAACTGATACCGAAGCGCAGCGGCCAAGCAAGTCGTCGCCAGTTTTTGCCGCTGCCCACCGGATTTTCCCGCGCCGCTTCGATAAATTTCGACTTCAATACCTTCTTCGTCGATTTCCCGGCCAATGAATTCGACATGTTGACGAACATCCAGCACGGCATCACGCCAACGCTTTTGTTCGGGGTCCTGACTGGAAAGCCGCTCGACAAGCTTACGCAACTCTATAAAGCGCGATTCTGCAAACTCCCGGTCATCACTCCATGCATGGAGCAGGACCTCTTGGATCTGCTGTTTAAATTCGCGAACATCGGACAATTGTCGATCATTGGCTTCGATGCGAAGGAAGGTTTTCTGACTTGTGCTCTGATTGAACGGTACCTGGTCGAGGCTTTCGTTTACCAAGTCCATCCGCTCCAGAATGGCTTTGCGGGCGTCATTCATATAAGTGGAAAGTGCCGCCAGATTCTGATGACTCTGATTTCGCAACAGCTCGAAGAAGCGATATTCATGGGCAGGCAGGCCGTCGGATTCGAGCCGGGCCAGTTTGGCGAAGAAATCGGGGGCGCTGAGCAGGCTGGTATCCAGGTCCCCGGCGTCCATCGGCCAGCGTCGCTTGAAGTCGTCGAAGCTTCTTTCGATGCCGTTTTTGCGTTCAGCAATACTCTGCGCCACGATTGACTGCTCATCGCCCAACTTTTTATCGACGGACCTTGTCACACGGTCGAGATTATCAAGGTTGACAAAATCCGATAAAGCGTTGTAAAGCTCCTTTAATCCTCGCTGTTGGTCAGGTGTGAGGGATACGGCCGGCATGTCGCATTGAAGTGCCTGAAGCCTCTCCTCGTCCATCCTGATCTGTTTCTGCGCAGTCTCTAACGCTACTCGTGCATTCAGCAGCGTCTCAGAGGTTTGCTTGATCCTATCCTTTAATTGCGCGATCTGCTCGGCAACCCCCTCTAAAGCGACATTACCTGACAAGGTTTCCTTGATCTGCCGTTCAATCATGGAAATCCGCTCAAGCAACGGTGCAACATCGATTTCCTGCCAACGCACATTTACAAACGTCTGACAGACAATGGCCCGCATCCTTTGAGTTTTGTCCTGCTCCAAAAGCGCACTGATTTTTGCGTCAAGACCAGCAATCTCGTCGGCCAGCTCCTGCGCTTGTTGTTGATACAGCGCCAGCTTGTCACGGTTGTCAAAACCCAGAACCCAATGTCGACGGTCGTTGATATTACGACGGTCATCCTTTTCATGGCGGATCTTGCTGTGCTTGATCTGTCCCTCTCGCGTCAAGGCACGCTCTGCGCCTCGAAACGCCTGGACGGAATCGACGCAGCTATAATTGAAACGTTGTTGAAGCTCCGTTCTGAGCCAGTCGGCCTGAGTACCATTCTTTACGTTCAGTTTGAGAAAAAGAGATTCGACGCCGCTGGGCCTGGTCAGCGAGGACTCGACCTTACCCGTCCGGTAATAAACCAGGCGTTTGCCCAAATGCGTGTTGTTGAGGTGATTTGAAAGCGCTGCGTAGTGGCGCTCACCCACCAGTAGCGACAGGGCGAAACCGTGTAGCACTCGCTCAATGGCGCCTTGCCACGCGGCCTCCTCTGGCTTCACTTCAATTAACTCACCCACAAAAGGCAAGGCATCGACGGCAACACCAATGGCCGAAGCGATTTTCTCACGCAGATCAAGCATGTCCGCGGGGATGTTGGAAGGTTGGCGCAAGAGTGCATGAACCTCCCTACGCACTCGTTCAAAAGTGCTCTCGGTCTCTTTCTTCTTTCCGTCCAATTGAATGTGGAGGTCTCGACTCCCTGCATTACCACTTTCCCAACGCTCCGCTTCCTCTCGCGCCTCACCAACCTGTTCTGCAAAACCCTGAGGAGTGGTGCACAAGGTCCAACCCAGTTTCCGGCAGGCTTCATCAACTTGCCGACGCTTGAACAAGCGTTCGTCGCGCTGCAACTCCTGAGCCCCAAGATCCATTCTCCATTGCTGGATCTGGTCGCCCCCCAACTCGCCATGTCGGCGCTCCAAGTCTTGCAGTCCTGCGTTATGGTTCTTCAGTACAGCTTGAAGTTTGTCATGCTCCCCTTGATGCCCCTGCGCCTCGATACGCAAGTCGGCAATGTGCTTGCCCAGAAGATTAATGCGTAGCATTTGCTCGTATTGGTTGAGCCCTATCCGAAGCTCTTCAAGGCTGGAGTGTTCGAGTTGCAACGTCTGCATCTGCTGATACAAATCCCGGGCAGGCGCCAGCGTCTGAACCTGCTCTCGTGCAATGACGACAGCTTGATGCGCGGCGTTGAGCTCACCGAATTCGCTTACCAGCCGGTCAGCGACCTCGAAGGTTTCCGGTTTGTCGAGCATGAAATCTCGCAAGAATATGTTGAGATCCCCCAGGTTTTTTGCCGACTGTGTTTTGTGCAACAAACGAAGCGCCATTTCACTCTCGATGCCCAGCATTCGACAGAAACGCTCGCAATAGGGACGAAACTTGTCATGGCTGACGGCCTCCGGGAACGTCTGCTTGAGTTTGCGTACATCGAAATTCCATTTCGAAAACTCTTCCAGTTCGCGCAAATCAAAATCCCTTTCGAAGATCAGGAAATGCGGCTTCACGTCCCCTGTGCCATTGGCATTACCCCGGACCCATAAAAGTCGAACGAGAACCACCCTCTGTCCGGCATCGTTACAGTAGCTCAACGCCAAGGCGGACCATGTGGTACCGGTGCGCAAATAACGAGTGGCGATTTCACCGGACTCACCATCCTTCTGTTCCGCCCAGGCTCCGCGCACATAACTGACCAGGTTGCGATCACGCCCAGTTTTTTCCGCTTCTCTGGCAGCAGCATTGAAATCAACCCACTGAGGGGGTATCAACAACGCTGAAAAAGCGTCCAGCAAGGTCGATTTACCGGCTCCGGATCGACCGACGAATAAAAAACCCCGCGAAGAGACAGGTATATCGTGCACCCCGGAGAACGTGCCCCAGTTGTAAACTTGCAACCGCGACATACGAAACTGCTCGGGAGCCAATAACAGACCGGTTCGGGAAAGTGTATTCATTCGTCTGTTTCCTCTCCCGGTTCTGCAGTTTCTTCGCCCATGGGAATATCACCAGCCGCCATGTCCAGATAAAGACGAGTGAGCGCCTGGATCTCCTCGGCGGAAAAGAGCAGCTTCAGGGTAGGTGAAACTTCGAATCGATTTTCGCTGGCGCGAATCTTTTGCAGGATGCTGTGTTTTTTTATTTTCTCGATCGAGGCGTAAATCCGCTTGGTAAAACCTGCCTGATCGGTACTTCCGATTCGTTCGTAGATATGAAGAAACTCGACGATTTCCTCTGTCGAGACCACGGCCCGCTCACCATGAGATTCCGCCTGAGTTAATAGGTGACGTAAGTGAAGCAGCAGTATCGAGTCGATGAAAGTCAGCTGAGCACGCCGAAGCAGTCTAGGGGCTTCAATATCGCCAGTATCGACTTGTCGAATGAATGCCACTTGCAGGTCAATATCGATCACCAGATCAAGGAATAAATCTGCCAAGCGTCGGCGAATAACCGCTTCGTCTCGTATCAATATCGGCCACAACTTTGGGTGCCGCCTGCCATCCAGCGAGGGGCCGGAGAGCAGTTGGACCAAGGCTCGACGTGTATCAAGTGGCAGTTCGCCACAATCATTGATGAACAACGCATCGGGACCAGCCTCATCAATGGTCGTAGCGGCGCCAGGCGAGTCGGTATTCAGCTCTTCAGACCAATTCATCCATTCGCTCCCTTGAGAAAAAGAGGGTGGGTATACGGGCGCTACGCGGGCAATCATCTCCACCTACCCAGCTTACAACTTCATGGGACTGCCCCTTGTAGCCGTGACGGCTACCCAGCGCCAACAGACCGATTATGCTGCCCAGTCCTTGGGTAGCTGGAAAATGTTCAAGTACATCGGCGATCGTGGCCTGGGCTCGTTGGCTCAGAACATCCAGAACGTTAGCCTTTAGGGTTCGGAAATCGATTTCCGACTGGGCCACCAGTTCGCCGACCGATTCGAGATCTATGGTCGGGGCATCACCTTCGTGCATTTCACTAGGAAGCGCCTGGAGAGAAGGGTCATGGAGTTTCCACTGGGAATATGAGCGCACCTTGGCACTGGTCAGGTCGAGACGATAATTCAACGTCTCTGTCGCCTTGATCTCATCTTTCAGCCCAAGCGCCGCTCGTTGAGCACCTTTTAACACTTGATTCAGCCGCCGTTGTTCCAGGTACTCACGGCTTTGCACAAAATGACGAAGACTTCGAGCAAAGGTTTGCAATACCTCATGGACCGCTCCGCCCTGCTCCAGCAACGTACGCGTCATACGTCGAAGGAAACGTCGGTCCCCGGTATCCAGTCGGGCTATGAATTCGCGTGACATGACACTATCCAGCGCCTGATCGAGAATAGCCGCCTGTTCGGGATCAGTGAGCAATCGCCAGAATGCAGAAAACGTCCTGCCCGCTTCGCTCTCGCCAATCAGATCGATGCCCGCGAAAAGAGAATCAAGCACCTCGCCTCGATTGCCTTCGCTGTCCATGACCCGTTCCCGCAATCCCCGATTCAGCTGGTCGAATTGATCGCGCACACGACGAAAGTCAGCCGTCAAGTCGTCGGCCAGTGCGATGATCTCGCGAGTACTTTCAAGGGCAGAGGCTTCTGAGAGCACGCGCATCTGGCCGCCTTGAATGGCGTCGATCTCCTTGCCGATGCGGGCTTGCTCGGCCAAGAGGCGCTCAATGCGCCGGTGCTTATCCGTATCGGTGTTCTCTGCCAGATGCACCAGTGCCTGAATGACCAAAGTCAGGCGGCTTTCGGTCGCCGCCGAATGAGATTGCTCCATGCCCGAAACGAACCGGATCGCCTCGATGGCTGCGGTGGACAACTCATATTCTTCTTCCGACGCGCCTGGCGGGAAGCGCCGTTCGAGATAGCCTTCCGACAGCCAGCCCGCTACATAGCTTTGCGCTGTTCCCAGATGCTCGCCTCGCACGCGAAGCTCTTCGAGTTCCCGTTCGATACGTTCATGGAAGATGGATGCAGGCAGACCCCGTTCGCTTTCGTACAGATGGGTCTGGAGCAGTCCCAGGGTCAGCGGCCCATGATCGGAGGCCAACAACCGCCACAATGGCTGGGTCCGCAACCGACGAAACGTAGCAATGGCTGTACTGGCTTTCATGCAAGGCTCCCCAACAGAAGAGATGCCCATGGTAAACACAATGTGCGTTGAATCTACCTCGAATCAGGCGGGCTCATACTGCTTCAGAAAAGGCCTACAACAAAACTTACGGATTGTAGTCAGGGTTCCGACGCCAACGCCGAACCATAAACACGCGCCCCCCGCCTTGGAAAATACGCCGCCGCAGCCACGCCCACCGCGCCCATCACACCGCAATAGGCCACGCACACCCATGGGCTCCACGGCACCAGCGCAATCAGCATCAACGGGGTCATGCTGGCCCATAGCGCATAGGCGATGTTGTAGGTGAGCGAGATGCCGGACACGCGGATCTTCGGCGGGAACAGGCTAACCATGACCGAAGGCACCGCACCAACCACACCGCAACTCAGCCCGGCCACGGCGTAGGCCAGGCCCAGCCAGGCGCTGCCGCTGATCAGGCTGGCGTAGAGCACGGCGATGCCCAGGGGCAGCAGCAGGCTGTAGAGCATGACGGTGCGCCAGGCGCCGATGCGGTCGACGATGAGCCCAGCCAGGACGCAGCCGATGTTCAGGAAGACGATGCCCAGGCTGCTCAGGGCGAAGGTGTGGCTGGGGGTCATGCCGAAGCTTTTCTGCATCACGGTCGGGGTGATGACCACGAACACCACCACGGCAGAGGTCAGCACGCAGGTCAGGATGGCGGCGGGCAGCAACGCCTGGCGGTGGTCGCGCAGGACCGTGCGCAACGGCAGTTCCGCAGCGCCTTCGCGATTGGCTTGCAGGGCCATGAAGATCGGCGTTTCGCTCAGCCAGCGACGCAGCCAGACGCCGATCACGCCGAAGACGCCCCCCAGCAGGAACGGCAGGCGCCAGGCGTAATCGAGAATCTCTGCCGGTGTGTAGATCCGCGCCAGCGCTGTTGCGGTCAAGGCGCCCAGCAAGTAGCCGAAGGTCAGGCCGGCCTGGAGGAAACCCAGGGCATAGCCACGATGATGCAGCGGAGCATGTTCGGCCACGAACACCCAGGCGCTGGGCACCTCACCGCCCACCGCCGCGCCCTGCAGGATGCGCAGCGCCAGCAGCAACAACGGCGCGAAATAACCGATTTGCGCGTAGGTCGGCATCACGCCGATGAGCAGGCACGGCAAGGCCATCATCAGGATGCTCAGGCTGAACACCCGCTTGCGCCCCAGGCGATCGGCGAAGTGCGCCATGAGAATGCCGCCCAGGGGCCGGGCCAGGTAGCCGGTGGCGAAAATCCCGAAGCTTTGCAGCAAGCGCAGCCAATCGGGCATTTCCGGCGGGAAGAACAACTGGCTGAGGGTCAGGGCAAAGAAGACGAAGATGATGAAATCGTAGATCTCCAGCGCGCCTCCCAAGGCGGCCAGGCCCAGGGTCTTGTAATCGGATCGGCTGAATCGGTCACCGGGTAGAACAGGGGTGGCAGTCATAGGCAGAGTTGAACAATAAGTTTGAGAGAGGGCGACGGCTCAGTCGTCGCGATCATGGTCCACCGGTTGAACCGGTGGCTGGCCTGGCTCGGCATCTTCGGCCTCGTCGACAGGCAGGAAATCCTTGCGGCTCTGGGCGATGGCCCGGCGTATCTCGTCGCCCTTGGTGGGGCAGTTCAGGAGGCGGGCGATGCCGTCGGGTTTCTGCGTCATCGCCATCCTCCGGCATGAGTGAACAGGAGCTCGATAGTGCTCGCTTTTGGCGTGTGATGCCAATTTTGTGTCGGGGCGTCAGCGCTACTGTGGGGAGCTGCTTCAGCCCAGCGGGAGCAAGCTCCCTGGCCACAGGGGTTTTGTGCTGTTCGAGTCAGCGGTGGTAGCGGCGCACTACGCTGCTGTTGCGCAGGACGTGACCTTTGATTTTTTCCATCAGTTGGGCGCGAGTGAGGTCGGCGGGCAGGGCTTCCGGCGGCAGGTCCAGAGCGAAAAGCTGGATCAGGTAGTGGTGAGCGCTGTCGCCGACTGGCGGGCAAGGGCCGATGTAGCCGTGGGTGTTCTTGCTGTTGATACCGCTCATGCCTTCCAACGAGGACTTGGTGCCGGCGCCCGTCGGAATCTGCCGCGTGGTGGCCTTGATACCGTAGTGGACCCAGTGGTCGACACCTTGGCCCCTTTGACCGTCCGGGTCCAACATGACGATGGCGTAGCTGAGGGTGCCGGGCGGGCCGGCGTTCCAGCTCAGGGCCGGAGAAATGTTCTTGCCACCACAGGTGTTGGCATCACTGGCTGCCGCCGCCGTGAAGAGGCGGTCGTCCGACACACCGGGGATGCTGAGGGTAAAACGCTCCTCGGCCTGGGCAGCCCCTTGTGCACACAGCACCAGGGCGACAGCCGCCAGCCAAGGGGTGAGAGGGTTCAATCGGGTCATACCGGGGCACCTTGTGCGTGTCAGGCCATGGACGGCTTGCAAACTATAGCCGCAGCTTCGCCAAGGGTGCAGTGACAATTACGCTGAAACTCGTTCCGGTCCTGCGAATCCAAAGAGAAACGCCTGCCGGAGAATGACCATGTCTCTGCATCAAGTCGCCCGTTTCGCCGATGTTCGTGAAGACCGCGGCCTCGAAGTCAAAATCGACGACACGTCCATCCTACTGTTGCGCTTTGGCGATCAGGTGCGCGCCTTCCAGGGCAAATGCCCGCACGCCGGCGCACCACTGGCCAAGGGCGCGGTGTGCCATGGAAGGCTGATTTGCCCGTGGCACAAGGCCGCGTTCCGCGCTGAAGACGGCGCCCTGTGTGAACCGCCGGCCCTCGACAGCCTCGCGCGCTATCACGTCGAGGTCCGGGACGGTGACGTCTGGGTCGACGATCAACCGTTGCCAACCGATAAAGTCCCACCGGCCGATGACCCGCGCACGTTTGTCATCATCGGCGCCGGTGCTGCCGGTACGGCTTGCGCGGCGGCGTTGCGCGAGAAGGGTTTTGGCGGACGAATCCTGATGATCGACCGCGAGGCCGAAGCCGGCTACGACCGTACGGTGCTGAGCAAGTATGTATTGGCCGGCGACATGGCGGTCAACGAGACGGCGCCGCTGCGCGATGAAACCTATTTCACCCAGCAACGCATCGAAAGGCTCCATGGCGAGGTCACCCATTTGGACCCCGACGCTCGGCAAATCCAGCTCGTCGATGGCCGGCATCTGGACTACGACGCCGCGCTGATTGCCACTGGCGGGGTACCCAAGACGCCGGCGCTACCGGGCATCGATTTGCCGCAAGTCTTCGTGCTGCGTTCGATCGCCCACGCCCGGCAGATTCTCGACACGGTCCGGCCCGGGCAACAGGTGGTGATCATCGGCGACAGTTTCATCGCCATGGAGGTGGCCTCGTCCCTGCGCAAGCGCGAGCTGGACGTCACCGTCCTGGCCCGGCATCCGGTGCCGTTCGCCGCGCAGTTGGGCGAGAGCGTCGGCCAGGCCATCCTGGCCCGACATCGAGCCAATGGTGTGGTGTACCGCACCGACAGCGAAGCGGCGCAGATCGAGGGGGCGGGCAAGGTCGAAGCCGTGGTGCTGGATAACGGCCAGCGCGTTGCCGCGGACCTGGTGATCATTGGCGTCGGCGTGCGCCCGGCCACCGAGGCCTTTGCCGGGTTGCCACGGGAACAGGACCAGTCACTGTCCGTCGACGCGGGCATGCGAGTGACTGATGGCTTATGGGCTGTCGGTGATATCGCCACCTTCCCCCTCAACGGCCAGCCCCAGCGTATCGAGCATTGGCGCCTGGCCCAGCAACAGGCCCGCATTGCCGCTGCGAACATGCTCGGCGGCGACGAGCACTACCTGGACGTGCCGTTTTTCTGGACCTATCACTTTGGCAAACGCTACGACTATCTTGGCCACGCCGAGCACTGGGACGAAGTGGAATTCAAGGGCACGCCCGAGCAACCACCCTTTATTGCCCTGCTGGGCAAGGACGGCCTCGTTGTCGCCGCGGTGGCCTGTGATGAAGGCCGGGCCATGGCGGCGTTGGCCCAGCGCATGAAACAACCGTTGCCGGTGGACGAGGCATGGCGGCTGATCCGGGACTTCTCGTCGTAGATCTGTCCCACACACCCCAAAATCCCCTGTGGGAGCGAGCTTGCTCGCGATGGCGTCAATGCACGGACTGATCGGCCGGCAGGTGAATCACGCAAGGCCGCTCCATTGGCGCCAGGGGCGGTGGCTGCAAGTCGGGGGTGAGCAAGTGGAAGTGCGGCACGACGTGGCTGATGTCGCCGTCCTGGTTGTTGTGAATAGTCTTCGAGCCGGGCTGGCGCAGCGTGTCCAGGCGCTCGTCGGTCAACTTGAAACTGGCGCTCAAGCCCTGGTCATTCACTACCGGGGCCGGCGACCGGCGCTGGGCGAAGCTACGGCTTTTGCGCTGTTGGTAACGCGCCCAGGTAATCAATAGCACCGCGTTGACCAACGCGATCCAGCCATAGATCTGCAAGGTCCCCAGGGTATCGAACAGGGACCCTCCCGGGCGCGAACCGGCCTGGCTCGCGAACAGCGGCCACAGCCCATTGACCAGCAGGTACAACAGCCCCACCCACGCCAGCACGGTAAAAAACGCATCGATGAGCACCAGAAAAGGCCGTTGTCGGGTCCTGATAATTTTCATCGGATCACTTCCTCTTCCTGATCATCGAACGGTTTGATACCGCGATCCGGACTGATCCAGCGCGCACGCTTCTGATGCTGCCCAAA
This sequence comes from Pseudomonas sp. CFII68, assembly GCF_000416195.1. Lineage (NCBI taxonomy): Bacteria > Pseudomonadati > Pseudomonadota > Gammaproteobacteria > Pseudomonadales > Pseudomonadaceae > Pseudomonas > Pseudomonas sp. CFII68. Next base: position 8,682 of record NZ_ATLN01000078.1, on the reverse strand, counting down.
CAGCACTTTGGGGAAACTCACCAAGGTGGTGAACAGGCTGATCAGCCAGAACACCAACGGGTACCAGACCACCCAGAACATGATGTGCCAGAGGCCTTTTTCGTAACGCCGATCAATCAGGATGCTCACCGCGAACTGCAGCAGGCACACCACCGCCAGCAACAACCCGGTGAAGGCTGGCGGCATGAGGTGATCGACCGCGATGGCCGCCGGCATTTCGACGAATTTGCCGGCGCCCCAGAAAATCACCGACAGCAGGAACGTGAACGCCCAACCGGTGGACAGGCAATATTCGAACAACAACGGCCACAGGTAGCGGTGGCGGTATTGCCAGATGCCACGGATGTTCTTGAACAGCACTTCCGCACCACCCTGGGCCCAGCGCAGCCGTTGCCGCCACAGGCCGCGCAGGGTTTCGGGCATGAGGATCCAGCACAGCGCGCGCGGCTCGTAGAAGATGCTCCAGTGATCCAGTTGCAGCTTCCAACTGATGTCGATGTCTTCGGTGATCATGTCCGGGCTCCAGTAGCCAACCCGGTGCAGGGCCGTGCGACGGAACGCGACGATCACGCCGGACACAGTGAAGATCCGCCCGAACACCCGTTGGGTGCGCTTGATCAGGCCGATGATCGAGGAAAATTCGCCGACCTGGACCCGGCCCACCAAGGTCGAGCGGGTGCGGATGCGCGGGTTGCCGGTCACCGCGCCGAGGCGGGCGTTGTCTAGCATCGGCGCCACCAGGTAAGCACAGGTGTTCGGCGCCAGCAGCGCGTCACCGTCGATGCACACCAGGTATTCGCTGCGCGCCGCGATGGCGCCCATGCGCAGGGCCACGGCCTTGCCCTGGTTTTCTGCCAGGTGCAAGACGCGCAGGCGCGGGTCTTCAGCTGCCAGTCGATCAAGCATCTGGGCGGTGTTGTCCTTGGAGCCGTCGTTGATCGCGATGACTTCGATGTTCGGGTAATGCTGGCCCAGCGCCGCGTGAATGGTGTCGGCGACGTTATCGCCTTCGTTGAAGCACGGGATCAGGATGCTGATCAACGGCTCGCCGGCCAGGGGCGGTGGCAAGGTGTCGTCCTTCCACGGCCAGTGGCGTTCCCAGTGCAGCCAGAAATACAGGCCGCCGGCGATCCACAGCCCGGACATGAACAGCGGGTAAAAGAACACGAAGTCCATCAGGAATTGCCCGGTGACCAGGAAGATCAGGCCCAGGGGCACCCCGAGGACGATCGCCAGCACCAGCAGAGCGAGCAGTCTGTCGAGCATGTCAAGGATTCCACTTGTTGGAGAGCGCCGGCCGCACGGTTTTCACAGCGGGCTGGTCTTCGATGAAGTTGTCCGGGTAGTAACCGAAACTGGTCACGCCTTTGCGCTTGAGACGCCCCATCCAGTCGGCCAATTGTTTGCCGCCGATGTCGCTGACCGGCTTGCTGTTCCAGTCCCGGGCCTGCAATTCGAACACCGTGCGCTTGAGCGCGCCGGGGCGGGCCTTGACGGTGTCCACCAGGCGATCGAGCCAGGGGCCGGATTGCTGGAGGGTCTGGTTTTCCATCAACGGCATGGCCATCGGTGCCGTCCAGTCGTAGGCACCGAGGAAGTCATCGAGGTTCTGGGCGAACCAGGCTTCGCTTTCTGGATTGAGCATCGGTTCGGCAAAGATATTGCGCGCCGTCAGGATCTGCGGACCGCGAATCGCCCGGACCTTGGCGGTCAGCTCATGGGTGAAGTCGATCAGGTAGCGGCTCTTGAAGCGGGTCCAGCGTCGCATCGCCGCCGGATCGTCCCGCAGAGTGGCGATGGACGTCGGCAAACCGTGGGCGGCATAGACTTTCAGGGCCGCAGGGCTGGCATCCTCGAAGTCGGAGAACACCGCATCGTCATGGTACAGAACGCCATCCAACGAGCTCATCCGCGCCAGGTCCTGGTAGATCTCGCCGATGACTTTGCGCACGTTCGGGTCGAATGGCGACAGGCGCACGTATTGGTCAGGGGCGACGCCGGTCTTGCCGGTTTTCGGATCCCAGCGCTGTACCCGCGAAAGCTTCGCGTCCAGGGCGAAACTGAGCACCGGCATCCAGGCATAGACCTTGGCATTGGCCCGGGTGCGCAACTGCCATGCAACCCGGTCGAACAGGTCGGCACGTACCGGCAGGTGACGGTTGGGGAAGTACAACGAATGCACGAGGCCGTCGCCTTTCGGGTCGGCGAAGGCTTGCAGGAACACCGTATTGGCGCCCAGGTCGGAGATGCGCTGGACCAACTTGCCGACATTGACGTCCTGCTGCACCGGGTCCGGGTCGTAGACGTAATCCAGGTCGACATGCACCACGCGCATCGGGTCCATCGTCTGTACGGAGACGATGCTTTCGGCGAAACGGGCACCATCCGGATCGGACGCCACCAGGAAGCGTGGACCACTCATCAAGTTACCCAGGCTGTCGAGACCGTCTTCCAGGGTCAGGGCCATTTGATAACCCTCGCTGCCAATCACCTGCAACGCCGTGCCGTCGGCTTCACCGTAAGGCCAGACCCAGACGCGCGGGCTGTAGCCGGTGACCTTGCGAATTTTCTCGGAAATGGCCGCCACGTCCTTGCGCAAGCGAGCCTGGAAATCGGCCTCGGCCTCATAACGACCGGTGACGGGGTCGTAGCGTCGGGTGGTCGCGGCGGGTTGCTGGTTGCCTTGCGGGTTGGCGAGGATGCCTTTGTGGTTGGCATCGGTGTGGGCGGCGATTTCCACCAGGCCCGATTTGGAAACCTCGCGAATCTGCTCCCAGGTCAGGAACTCGGAACGCTTGCGCGGTACCCCGGCGAAATCCACCGTTTGATTCAGCGGCGTGTCCACCCAACTGCCGACCGGGGCGAGGATCGCCGGCCAGTTATAGGCGCGCAGGATGGGCATGACGCGGGTGTAGAAGCTTGCGTAGCCGTCGTCGAAACTCAGCAGCACCGCACGCGGCGGCAGTTCCGGGCCGCCATTGCGGGCCGTGATGATCTGATCCACTGTGACCGGCTGGTAGTTGTTTTCCCGCAGCCACGCCAGTTGCTCGATCAGGCGTTCGGTACGCACGGCCACCAGCGCCTGGTCCGGGTCACGGTCGTCGACATCGTGGTAGGCGATGCCGAGCACATGGTTCTTTGGCCATGGGGCGTCATTGGCCGCCAGCGGGCGCTGCGAGGGCGGCGTGAACGCCGGGGCTTGCTGGGCACAAGCGCTGATCAGCAAGACCCCCAGCAGAAGGATGAATCGCGAAATAACAGGCATCTTCAAACTCTTCTAGAAGCGATAGGTGAGGTCGACAAGCAGGCGCAGATCGCTTTCGCGATCGCCGTCGTAGGGGCGGTTGAGCCAGCTCAGCGCGGCACCGGCCTCCAGCACGTCGTTCCAGATGAAACGCTGGCCGTAGCTGAGCAATCCCATGGCCGCAGTGTTGTAGTCGCGCTGGCTGTAGGTACCGGCACCGACCTGGAACTGCTGGCTCCACGTGGTTTCGTAGCGGCGGTACAACACGTGGTTGGCGCTCACGGTCGGCATGACGCTGAAATCCGATTTCGGATTGAAATAAGGCACTTCGTTGGAACCGCTATTACGGCTGGCACCCACTTCCAACCCCAGCTCCACTTGCAGGCGCGGCGCGCTGTAGATGCCCTCGCGACCGGTCAGCTGGGTTTCGAGGCGGTTGTTGCCATCGCTGAAATGGGACGGGCTGACAGCCAGTCGCCACTCGCGGCTTTCATTGGCCCGCCAGCGTACGAAACCGCTACCGCCGTTGGCGCGAATGCCGCTGTTGAGCGCCCGCAACGGGGTATTGGCCGAGAGGTAATCCAGGCTGCCGCCGTACTGCCAGTGGTCGTCGATGTCCCGCGCCACGGCCAGCCGCGCGCCCTGCTTGTCGCCGGAGCCATAGGAGTGATTGGAGACCTCCGCTTCCAGCGTCATGTCCCGGGTGCGACGCTCCACGCCCAGGCGCTGCCAGCGATGGTGGCCGGTGCCTTCCTCGAAATCACCGGTGGCGTAGCCGGCACCGCCGAACAGCCGCCAGTCTTCATCGATGGGCGGGCTGTAGAGCAGCGTCTCGATACCAAAGTCCCGACTGCCAGTGACGGCACCGGCATCACCGTTACCACCGCCATAGCTCTTGCCGGTGTAGGCCTCGATGCGCAGTTCGGCCATGTCGTGTACGTCGCGCTGGCGTTGCAGGCGTTTGACATGGGCGTTTTCCGGATAGCGGGCGACCACATCGTCGGTCAGTGCATCCATCTGCCGCCATTCCTGCAAATCCATGGCGGCGCGGGCCTGGGCGATTTCCAGGTCACGGTTGCGCGCGATCGTGGCCTCGACTTCCTTGAGGAGGTTTTCCGAACGGCGCGGCCAGTCACGGGCCTGGTACATATCGGCCTGGGCCAGGCGCATGCCGGTGTTGCCGGGGCCTTGGTTGACCAGGGTGTCCAGGCGCGCTTCGGCAGAAGGCAGGTCGGCGCCGTAAGTGCCAGCCTGGGCGGCGAGTTGCTGGGCATCCATCCATTCATCGTTGGGGTTGCCGATCGGCAGACCCTTGAGCTCGACGCGTGGAGGCTGGGCTTTCGCCATGTCTTCGGCCAGTGCGCGGGCCTCTGCGGATTTTTCACTTTCCAGCAGCGCGTAGTAGAGCGCGGTGCTGTCCTCGAAGCGCTCCGCAGGATCGGCATCCGGCGCGATCAGAACCCGGCGGTACAGCTCGACGGCGATTTCCGGCTCACGCTGCTCCAGATAGGAAGAAGCCACCCAACGCAGGGCATACGTGGGAATGCTCACGCCCTCGGCGATCAGCTTCTGGTATTCGGCAATCACTTCAGCCCGACGGGCGCGGGCATTGAGCGCGCCCATGCGATCGATGCGCCAACGGAGTACGTCGTCATGGGCCTCGGCCACCGGGGTCCAGGTGGCGAGCAGCTTGTCGTAGTCGGCCAGGGCGCGGTCGGCAATGACGAAGCGCTCCTGTTCACTGCGACTGGTCATGTCCGCCAGGCGCACCCGTTCGGCTGCTACGTCACCTTCCAGGCGGCGCTGCACACCACGTTCGATCAGCCCCGGCTGCAGACGCGCCAGGCGCAGCGCCGGCTCGGGCAGCCGCGCGCGTTGCAGGGCGTAGATGTATTCGCGTGCAATCTCTGGGCTGTTGCCCGCGCGGGTGAAGGCCTGGTCGTATTCGAACAGCGCTTCGTGGGGGTTGTTGGCGCGGGTCAGGGCATAACCCAGCGCCAGTCGACGCATCGGGTCTGCCGGTTTGGCGGCGACCATGGCCTTGGCGCGGGTGACGGCTTCGTCGGGCTGACCGCCATCGGCCTGGGTCAAGGCCAGGCCGAGTTGCAGGTCGGGATTCTTTGGATCGATCACCAAGGCCTGGCGGTACAGCTCTTGCGCCGAATCCCAACGCTTGAGGTTTCGATAGGCGCGAGCCGTAGTGGTCAGCGCCTGGACAGGCAGCGCTCGACGGCGGCCCTGGGTCTCATAGACCGTCACCACCTCGGCGTCGAGGCCGGCCCAACTGGCGATCTGCAGGTGGTCGCTGATCTGCGCAGTGCTGGCCTGGCCAGCCGGCACCTGGCGCAACACGGTCAGCGCAGGCGTGTAATGGCCTGCACGAGCGTCGAGCACCATTTGGTCATAGGCGGTATCGGCAAACGCCAGCATCGGCCAGCACAATTGGCTGCACAGCGCGACGCGAAACAACGGGCGCAAACCACGTTGAATAAAAGGACCCACAGTACGCGGCATTCGTCAGCATCCTTACATGGCCAGCCGGGTCGCAGTGCCCCCTTGCCCATCAAACAGGAAGCCGGATCAAAGGAATCCAGCCAAGCTCTAATGGGCCTAGTCTTGCACTCTCAGGCGGATCATCTTCAGGAACGCCACAATTCTTCAGAATCGGTACAGATTTCGGCGCTGGGCTGATCGATGGGCGTAAAAAAACCCGGCCCATGCATCATGCACGGGCCGGGTTCTGGATGTTGCTTGAACGGCTTACTGGATGGCGACGCCACCACCCAGCTTACTCATCACGAATGCCGTGAATTGCTCAACGGTCATCTTCTGGCCGTTGAAATCGACCTGATTGTTGGCGTAGTGCAGCTTGGTGACAACATCGTTGCCTTCAAGGGTCGCCAGTTGAGTACCGACTGCCATGGCGCTGAACATATCGCTGGTGGCAGTGGCCTGATCGGCGATCAGCTTGGCGTCCGTCTGGCCTTCCATCTGTGCCTGTACGGTCATCAGGTCCACCAGCATCGGCTTGGAGACCTTGAGATTGAAGTCCAGCAGGGCGAGCAACTGACGTCCCAATTCATCCGGTGGCAAATCCATGGACTGCGGCTTGGCCAGATCAACGATCAGGCTGGCCCGGCTTTCACCGTTGGCGGTGTTGAACGACAGGTTTTCCAGCGCCACTTGCGGGGCGCCGGCCAGGAGTTTCTCCAGGTCGGCCTTGACCTGCGTTTCTTCAGCTTCGGTCAGGCTCAGCTCTGGCGCCGGCTCACCGGTTGCTGCGGCCTCGGCAGCCGCTTTTTCGTAGGGTTGCAGCTTGGTCTGGTAAATCTGCATCAGCGACATGGTGGCCGGGATGTCCAGGTTCTTCAGGCTGACTGCCATCTGCGCCGAACCGATGGTCTTGTCGTTGAACGACAGCTCACCGATCTTGTAATCGGCACGCCCCGAAGCGCTGGTGCCGCTCTCGGTGCTGCTGTTCTTCATCTCGAAGTTCTTCAGGCCCAGCACCGACTTCGGCTCACCGAAGGTGGCCTTGGTGTTGCTCAGCAGCAGGGTGTTGTCACCCATGTAGTAACCGTAGGAGCTTTTGCTCAGGTTGCTGGCCAATGTCAGGCCGTTCAGCTCGACTTGCACCGGAGTCTGGTCTTCGGCGACGGTGGTCAACTTGAAGCTGTCCATGTAGCCGTCGGCCTTGATCTTCTGGCCTTGGGCACTGGCGGCCACGTCAAATTTCAGGCCGGAGAAGGTGAGCTGGGATTGCTCATCCAGCTTCGTTTCCAATGGCAGCAGCTCGTAGGTGCCGTTGATGGACTCGTCGTAGCCCAGGTTGACCACACCCTTGAGCGGGGACTGGTCCTTGGTCGCAGCGAACCACTTGTCAGTCAGTGGATTGCGCTCAAGAGCGGTGTGACTGGTGGCCATGACCGGCAGCCACTTGAGCGTAATCAAGCGCGAGAATGGCAGAGGACCGTGCTCGATCTGGTCGACGAAGAGCAGCTCAACCGGCTCGCCGCCGAATATCTCGCCCTCGCCTTTGAGACGGTAGTGGGCGGTGCTGCTGAACGTTCCACGGTCCATGGAAACCAGCTCCAGGGTGGCAGTGCTGTTGGAACCGGCCAAGGCTGTCTGCATTTGCTTATTGCTGTCGGCAATAGCGTTCGTCAAAACGCCTTCGAGTTTGGTCCCGGTGTACCAGGCGCCGCCCGCGCTGATAGCACCGACAGCCACAACGATTCCCAGAAGTACGCTTGCTGATTTATTCATGAGTGACCCGATCGATATCCATGGTTGAAGAAAGCCGTCGTCTTCCGTGACCCGCGAAGGGTGTGGCTCGACGCCGTAAAGAGGAGGGGAGATTACCATCAGGCACCCCTGCGGGCCCAATGTTTAAAGGGGTAAAAACGTTTTCTTGCGAGGTGGTCTACGAATATTGGACTTCGATCTCGTCGAGCTGATGGTCGAAAGTCTTGAGACGGGCCGTCCAGGTGTACACCAGCACTTCGAAATCGCGATTGATCACTGCCGCACCCGATGACTCAGTACGTGAGTCGCAGAAGTCCAGTTGATAGCGCTCACGGGCCATGGCGTTAGCCACATCGCACAACTCGCGGGCGTTGTTGAGCCAGTGCCAGCCCTCCTGAGTAACCTGCTTGTCCAGGGCAGCGCACTGGGTTTTCAGCGCTTCGAGGCTTTTTTCCAGCGGGGTACCGGTGAGCTCGCCCATGACTTCCTGGAATGTGCGACCAGGCTGCCAGTAACTGCCCCAGAAGTAACGATCAAACACCGTTTCAACGCGGCGCAGCGCCACCTTGGTGTCCCAAATCAGCACCAGAGTCTTGCCTTGTTCAAGGTGTTTTTTCTTGATGCGCTGGCCCTGAAGCGATGCCCAGGCCACGACTGCGATGGATATCACGCCAATCAACGCCGCCGCGCTATCGAGGAACAGCAGCGCCTTGTCGATCTGGTGAGTGAGCATGACGCCATAGAAATAAGTGGCCGAAAGCAGCAGCAATGCCGCGGTGGCGCACCAAAAGCCGGGAGCATAAGGGTTTTTCATTATTGGAATCCCCATGACCAGTGACGTCGCGGGCCCTTGGTCGCCAAGGCCCGACTCTCACAGCATAGCAACGGCATTGGGGGTTTGCCGGGGCATCATGGGCTTGATCCGATTACCGGCCCAAGACGACAAAACCCCTGGCTGCTGATGCAGACAGGGGTTCTGGGAATTCAATCTTGACGATGACCTACTCTCACATGGGGAAACCCCACACTACCATCGGCGATGCATCGTTTCACTGCTGAGTTCGGGATGGGATCAGGTGGTTCCAATGCTCTATGGTCGTCAAGAAATTCTGTGACCGACCCGTTCAACAGCAACGTGTCAGTAAAATCGATGATTTCTACTAAAAACAAAACCCCTACCTGCATCAGCAGAT